>PIVZ01000733.1 GCA_003354045.1 bacterium | reverse complement strand
CAGCCGGCGTCTCGGCGGCAAGCGAAGTGGAGAGCGCTGACGCGGCAGACGACGACGCAGGGATCGGGTCTCCCGAGGTCGCCGCGTGAGGCGAGCCATTAGCACGTTACGGCGAGCCGGCGGGCCATCGACAATGGGTGAACGACCGGCGCGGTCAGGGAGGCGAATATGTCAGCCAAGGTTTGCGTTGTAACAGGGGCCGGGCCCGCACTTGGAGCGGCCTATTCAGCCCGCTTTGCCGCCGCCGGCTACAAGGTGGCGATGCTGGCTCGCTCCGAGCCGCAGCTACGAGAGCTGGCCGCCGGCATAGACGGCGCCGAGCCTTATCCCACCGACGTTACGGACGCCGATGCGGTCGCTGCGACCTTTGCCGCCATCCGCTCCGAGCTCGGCCCCGTGGACGTGCTGATTCACAATGCCGGCAACGCCGTGTTCGGCAGCTTCACGGAGGTTGACGTGAAAGCCTTCGAGCAGGGCTGGCGCGTGAACACGCTGGCGCTGTTCCTGTGCGCGCGCGAGGCGATGGCCGACATGGGACCGAACGGCTCGGGCTCGATAGTGGTTACCGGGGCGACCGCCTCGATCCGTGGCGGTGCCCCGTTTGCCGCCTTTGCCTCTGCCAAGGCGGCGCAAAGATCGCTCGCCCAGTCGATGGCGAGAAGCCTCGGACCTCAGGGCATCCACGTCGCCTACATCATCGTCGATGGCGTCGTCGATACGCCGACCACCCGGGAGTTCTTCAGCGACAAGGCCGACGATTTCTATCTCGATCCCTCCGACATCGCCGACACCGTCTACGACGTCACGCAGCAGAAGCGTTCGGCATGGACCTTCGAGCTCGACGTTCGTCCCTTCGCCGAGAAGTGGTGAGGGGGAGACTATCTGCATGAATGCTTTCGAAGAGATCGAGGCCGAGCTCCTGGGGCCCGGCGGCGCGTTCGAGATCGGCCGCGAGACCGTGCTCGGCGAGGAGATGGACGTCCTGGTCGGCCGCCAGCGTTCACTTCGCGAGATGCTCGCGATGTCGGCGGGCTACGGCGATGCCGAGTACCTCATCTACGACGACCGCCGAATCACTTTCAACGAGCACGCACGCATCGTCGCTTCGGTAGCCAAGGGGCTCGAAGAGCGCTTCGGTGTGGGCAAGGGCGATCGCATTGGCGTGCTGGCCGCGAACTGCCCCGAGTGGATCTACACGTTCTGGGCCGCCGCCAGTCTCGGCGCCATAACTGTGGGACTGAACGGCTGGTGGACCGCTGACGAGTTGCTCTTCGGTATCGGCGACAGCGAGCCCAAGCTGCTGATCGGCGACCGCCGCCGTCTCGAGCGCCTCGCCGGCGCCGAACTGTCGATTCCCGTCATCGAGATAGAGAGCGAGTTCGGCGAACTGCTCGACCACGACCGCGACGCGGGCCTGCCCGAGGTCGAGATCGACGAGGACGATCCGGCTTGCATACTCTATACCAGCGGCACCACCGGGCGGCCCAAGGGAGCCGTCAACAGCCACCGCGGCATCGTCGGCCTGGTCGGCCTGCAGTTCTTCCATGGCTTGCGCATGATGATGAAGTCGGCCGAGGACGGGCCGGCCGATTCAGGCTCCGCGCAGCCACCCAACTGTAGCCTGACGAGCAACCCGCTCTTTCACGTCTCCGGGCTCTACACCACTGCGGTAGCCATGTTGGCCGCAGGCGTAAAGACCATCTGGACGAGCGGCCGCTTTGATCCCGTCCGGGTCATGGAAACCATAGAGCGCGAGCAGGTCACCGCCTGGTCGCCGATGGGCTCGATGGCCTACCGGGTCATCAATCACCCGGACGTGGGCAACTACGATCTGTCCAGCGTGCGCAACGTCGGCTCGGGCGGCGCGCCGATGAGCAAGGAGGTGCAGGCGCGCATCCGTGAGGTGTTCCCCAATGCGCGCGCCTCCTTGGGGCTCGGCTACGGTCTGACCGAATGCACCGCGCTTGCCACGCTGGCCTTCGGCGAAGACCTCGAGCGTTACCCGGGTACGGTCGGTAGGCCGCTGCCCACCGTGCAGATCGAGATCCGTGATGAGGCCGGAGAGCCGCTCGGGGAAGGCCAGGAAGGCGAGGTGTGCATACGCAGCCCGCTGGTGATGCCCGAGTACTGGCGCCGGCCCGAGGAGACGGCGGCTTCGATCGGGCCAGGCCGTTGGTTGCAAAGCGGCGACTTCGGACGAATGGAGGACGGCCGGCTATACATCGCCTCACGCAAACGCGACCTGATTCTGCGAGCCGCCGAGAACGTCTATCCGG
>PIVZ01001574.1 GCA_003354045.1 bacterium | reverse complement strand
GATGCAGGAGGACGCAAAGGCCGCTGCGGACAAGCTCGCGGGAGGCATGACCTTCGAAGAACTCGTCGCCGACCAGAACCTTGAGGTTTCCGATGTCGACCTCGGCCTGATGAGCCGCGACCAACTGGTCGACCCAGCTATTGCAGAAGCTGCCTTCGCGCTCGAAGAAGGTGCTACCAGCGCCGTCATCGAGGGTCGTTTCTCCCCGGTCGTGATCAAAGTGACCACGGTAGAGGCAGAAGCCGTCAAATCGTTCGACGAGGTCAAGGATACGATCAAGGGCGAGCTCGCAGCCAAGCGCGCAGAAGCAGAAGTGCTCGATCTCTACGACGAGATCGAAGATGCGCGCGCCGGAGGTGCAACGCTGACCGAGCTGGCTGGGCGCTTCAATCTGGCGGTCCGCACAATCGATTCGGTCGCGCCGGACGGACAGGAAGCGGGCGCCCTCGCACATTGGGGGCGCCTCCAGCCCGGAACGCCCGTAGGACTCGACGAACCGCTGCTGCCGCACCTTGGCTCCCCTGCCGACGGAGACCCGCCGCCCCATGGCCAC
>PIVZ01001573.1 GCA_003354045.1 bacterium | reverse complement strand
GGTGATGCTGAGGGCCAGCGCCGGGTAGTTGACGGGATCTTCAGGATCGGGCCTTTCGAGAAAGACGTGTCGTTCGACGGTCTTGCGAATGGTCTCGGCGACCCAGAAGGCCTCCTGGCGGGTGGAGCCGGGAAGGATGACGACGAACTCGTCGCCACCGTAGCGGGCCGGCAACGCCGGTCCCGGCAGCACGGCTCGCAGGAGAGCGCCCATCTCGCGCAACACACGGCTCCCGGCGAGGTGTCCGTGGGTGTCGTTGACCTTCTTGAAAGAGTCGAGGTCGAAGAACACGAGGCCGCAGTCGTGGCCGGCGGTGAGCGCCGCCGTCAACACTTCCGTGAGGCTGTAGTGCATGTAGCGATCGTTGTAGAGCCGGGTCAAGTCGTCACGCCGTGCCATCTCCTTGGAGCGCTGGGCCTCGAAAGCATAGGCAATGGCGGTGGATATGGTCTGACCGAAGACCCGTAAGAGCGCCAGGTCGTGGTCACCCCGGGGGAGCTCGGTGCGCTGGTTGAGCAACTCCAAAACGCCTACCACCTCCTCTCTGAGGAAG
>PIVZ01001572.1 GCA_003354045.1 bacterium | reverse complement strand
CGGTGCAGGTAGCCGATGTACGGCAGCGCATCGTGCACGACCTCGCCATCGGTGGTCAGCTGCAGCCGGAGCACCCCGTGCGTGGAGGGATGCTGCGGCCCCATGTTGATGACCATCTCGTCGGTGCGCAGTGTTCCGGGCATCGCGTGATCTCCGGCTAGACGGGAATTCCGTGCCATTCGCGCGGGTACTTGTAGTCCTTGCGCAGCGGATGGCCTACCCAGTCCTCGGGCAACAGGATGCGGCGCAGGTCGGGGTGATCGTCGAACACCATGCCGACCAGGTAGTACGCCTCGCGCTCGTGCCACTCGGCGGTGCGCCAGACCTGACAGACGGTCGGCAGGTGGGCCTCGCCCGGCTCGCGCGGCAGCAGCACCTTCAGCATGAAACGGTGCGCGAGCGGGATGGAATGCACGTTGTACACCACGCCGAGCTGCTCACCGTAGTCGACTCCGCTCAGGCTCATGAGGCTCGTGAGCTGCAATCCGGGATCATCGTGGAGAAAGCGGGCCACCTCGGAGATCGCCGCCGGTTCCACCACGCAGTGCGGATC
>PIVZ01000732.1 GCA_003354045.1 bacterium | reverse complement strand
CTCTTGCGGCGTGAGGTTGGAGACCGGCTGCTCGAAAGCGCTGGCCGAGTTTTTCGGCTCGACGAGCTCTGCGTGGCTCAGCCTGTCGACGGCTTCCTCTACCGCCCTGCCGGCCCGGTCGTAGGCCTCGCGCAGGTCGCCCCCGTCTGCCACGAGGGCAAGGCTCACCACCTTCATGGTATGGGAGACGTTGTCGAAGAGGATGAAGTTGTCTGCCACCAAGCCCGCCAGATCGGCACTATGGAGATCGTCTACGGTATCGACTGGTAGCTCCTCGACGTAGCGAATCAGGTCGTAGGATAGGTAGCCGAAGAAACCCCCGGCGAAGCGCTCCAGGCCGGGAACCTCCGCCTGCTTGAAAGGGCTCAATACGGCTTCCAGGGAGGCCAACGGCTCCCCGTGGATGACGTCGCGGCGGCCGTCGCGTCGTTCGATCACCAGTGCGCGCCGCTCGGAGCGCAGGGTCATCAGCGGATCCGTCCCGAGCACGCTGTATCGCCCCCAGCGATCGCCGCCTTCCACGCTTTCCATGAGGAACGCGGGCCCGCCCTGGTGAAGCTTCAAGAGAGCCGACACCGGCGTATCCAGGTCGGCAGCAATCTCACGAAAGACCGGGATCGTGTTGGCAGCTGCTGCCAGCTCACAGAAGACCTCGAAGCTCGGTGTAATACTCATATCGAATCGCCTAGTAAGTGCTGACGTAGGCTTGATCCATGCCCAGCTCGCGCCGGCAGCGCTCGGCCATCGCACGGGCATCGCCCAGGCTCGGGAAGCGCCCGATGCGGACGCGATACCAGGATCCCTGCCCTTCCTGTACGTGGCGAACGTAGGCATCGAACCCGCTGCTCACCAGACTGCGGGCGAGGGCATCGGCATCTCCCTTGCGACGGGTCGCAAGCACCTGCACGCTGTACGCGGCGCCTACCTCGTCTTCCTTCTTCGGGGGCCGGCGCTCTGCCGGCGCCGGCTGCCGGTCCACGGTTGCGCGCGCCTTCGGCTTGGCCGCCGGTTGCGGCGGGGTCGGCTCGGCCTTGGCTGCCTCTTCTTCGACGGCCGGCCGCGTATAGCGCGAGGCGTCCTGGACGGGCACACGGGCGATCATTTCGGCCACCGGCCCATGCTCGGCCGCGTTGCGCTTGCCAACGTAGAATCCCAGCAGAAAGACCAACGCGGCTGTCGCGGTGAAACTCACAGCCAGCGCAATCATCTCGATCGCCGTGAACTGGAACTGCTGCCTCCCGTGCCGGGCCATCGTACCTTCCTACATCCGTTCCGGAGCGCTCACACCGACCATGCTCAGAGCACGGCCGATTACCTGTTTGACCGCTCGCACGAGGAGCAATCGAGCCGCGCTGGTCGACTCGTCCTCGGTAACGCACTTGTGACGCGCATAGAAGCGGTGAAACTCCCCTGCCAGCCTTTGAGCGTAGAACACCACCCGGTGTGGTTCAAGCGAGAGCGCCGCCCCCTCCACGACGTTAGGAAAGTCGTCGAGCGTTTTTATGAGCGAGATCTCGTCGGGATGGACCAGGGCCGCTACTGTCTCTGCAGTGGCCGCAGGCTCGGGCAAACCGCGCTCGGCGGCCTGCCGGAAGATGCCGGCGATCCGAGTATGCGCGTACTGGACATAGAATACCGGGTTCTCCGCGGTCTGCCGCCGCGCGAGCTCGAGGTCGAACTCGAGTTGCGCATCGGACTTGCGCATCAGGAAGAAGAAGCGCGCCAGGTCGCTGCCGACCTCGTCCAGGACGTCGCGCAGGGCGACAAACTCGCCACTGCGCTTGCCCATGCGTACGGGCTCGCCGTCACGCGTGAGATTGACCATTTGCACGAGGACTACGGAAAACGCGTGCGGGTCTTGCGACAGCGCTGCGAGGGAGGCCTTTACACGCTTCACGTATCCATGATGGTCCGCGCCCCAAACGTCCACCACCCGGTCGTAGCCGCGCAGAAACTTCTCCCGGTGGTAACAGATGTCGCTGGCGAAATAGGTGAACTCGCCGTCGCTCTTCACCACCGTACGGTCCTTGTCGTCGCCGTACCCGGTCGAATGAAACCACACCGCACCTTCGCGGTCGAAGAGCTCTCCCTTCTCCCGCAGCTCCTCGAGGGCGGCCTGCACGCGGCCCGCGGCTCGCAGCTCCTTCTCGCTGGTGAAGTGGTCGAAGCGTACCGAGAACGCTTCCAGGTCCGCTCGGATACGCTCGAGCATGAGGTTTCCGGCGTACTCTCCGATCGCGGCCACCGCCTCTACGGCGGGATCCTCTAGCCAGCGCTCGCC
>PIVZ01001571.1 GCA_003354045.1 bacterium | reverse complement strand
GAACAACTGGTCCGAGGGACTCTGGCCCCACTGCGGTTACATCTCCATGCCGCTGGACGGGAAGATGACCTATCGCTACCAGATCACGAACATCGGCTCGAGCCTCACGCTGCGCACCTTCTGCCACGAGAACGGGCACATGCTCGGCTTCTGGCCCGATCTGTACGACTACGACGGGGATTCCAGCGGCGTGGGGAACTTCTGCCTGATGTCCGCCGGCGGCTCCAATACCAATCCCGTCGAACCGTGCGCCTACATGAAGGAGCGGGCCGGCTGGGCCACGGTGACCACGCTCTCGGGTTCCCACGTCGGACTCCAGGCCTATGCCATGAGCAACGGGATCTTCAAGTTCCCGCATCCCACCGACAGCAACGAGTACTTCCTGATCGAGAACCGATGGCAAGGAGGCCGGGACGCCGCCATTCCGGACGACGGCCTCGCGCTGTGGCACATCGACACCGAGGGGAGCAACAGCGACCAGCAGATGACGCCGGACGCGCACTACATGGTCACGCTGGTGCAGGCGGATGGACAGTGGGACCTGGAAAACAACT
>PIVZ01001570.1 GCA_003354045.1 bacterium | reverse complement strand
GTACGAGCCGGCTTGAGAGTAGTAGCCATCCACCACGATCAGAACTTCCTGGCCTTCAACGAACGGCATGGCGAGTAGCTCGGATTGATGGCCGCAACCGTCCTCATTCCCGCAGATGAAGTCGTCGGGATGCACCGGCTCCGTCGGACACGTGAAGTCATAGAGCAGCAAGCAGGTATCATACGCGCTCCCGCAGAGAGATATCGTATACCGTCCGGTAGCTGGGGCGGTCCACTTGTAGGTTCGGTCGCGTGCCTGGGCCGAGTGCGAATCCCACCAGAACCCTTGCCAGCACGCAGGGCGGATCGCAAAGGGTCCATAGCTATTGGAGGCGCCACCCGTCGTGCCGGTGGTGTCGATCGGCAGAGGTTGCTCCGATAGATCGACGTAATCCGAGCAATCCCCGCCGGGCAGCATCGGCGACCCAGGCGGAGGCGGCGTGAAAGAGGTCTTCTCGAGACGCTGCTGAAAGACACTCCCCTTCTGCAATCGTTGGTTGGCCCACCGGTCCGAGACGTGGGTGCTGCCGCATGGAGTCATACTGCCGGCGTACG
>PIVZ01000153.1 GCA_003354045.1 bacterium | reverse complement strand
GCCACACCGGATTCGTTGGCGATTATCTACTGGGTGCGAAGGGCGGTGCGCACCGACAGCTCGGTCGGCAGGGTCAGTGCCTCATCGTAGCTGTTGGTGTGCAGCGACTGTGTACCCCCGCATACCGCTGCGAGGGCCTGGATGGCGGTACGCACGACGTTGTTGATCGGCTGCTGGGCGGTGAGCGACGAACCGGCCGTCTGCGTGTGGAAGCGCAACATCATGCTGCGCTCTTTCTTGGCGGCGAAGCGTTCCTTCATGATCTCCGCCCACAGGCGCCGGGCCGCCCGGAACTTGGCCACCTCTTCGAAGAAGTCGTTGTGGACGTTGAAGAAGAACGAGAGGCGGCCGGCGAAGGCGTCCACGTCGAGCCCGGCGCGTAGTGCCGCCTCGACGTAGGCGATCCCGTCTGCAAGCGTGAAGGCGACCTCCTGGGCCGCCGTCGAGCCGGCCTCGCGGATGTGGTAGCCGCTGATCGAGATTGTATTCCAGCGCGGCACTTTCTCGGTGCAAAAAGCGAAGATGTCGGTGATCACGCGCATAGAGGCGGCGGGCGGATAGATGTAGGTGCCGCGTGCGATGTACTCCTTGAGGACATCGTTCTGAATGGTGCCGCCGACCTTGTCCCACGGCACTCCCTGCTTCTCGGCCACCACCAGGTACAGGGCCAGCAGGCACGACGCCGTCGAGTTGATGGTCATCGAGGTGGTGACCTTGTCGAGAGGGATCCCGCCCAGCAGGGTCTCCATGTCTTCGAGAGAGTCGATCGCCACTCCGACCTTGCCGACCTCGCCGTGGGCCAGCTCATGGTCGGAATCACGGCCCATCTGGGTCGGCAGATCGAAGGCCACGCTCAACCCAGTGGTTCCCTGATCGAGCAGGTAGCGGTAGCGCTTGTTGGACTCCTCGGCGGTGGCAAAACCGGCGTACTGACGCATGGTCCAGAAGCGGCCCCGGTACATGGTCGGTTGCACGCCACGTGTGAAGGGGTACTGGCCCGGCATGCCGAGCTCGTCCGGATAGTTCCCATCGGTGGGCCCGCACACTCTGTTTACGGGGATTCCCGAGGTCGTCTCGAACTTCTCGCGTCGTTCCCCCTGCTTTGCCAGAGGCTTGGCAAGGGTGTCCTCGGTCCACTTCTCGAGTTGTTTATCGAAGTCAGCCATCGGTGGGCCTCCAGCGGCAGGAGCCTATCTCAGCATCGACAAAAGAACACCCGCGGCCACGGCCGATCCGATCACGCCGGCCACATTGGGGCCCATCGCGTGCATGATCAGGAAGTTGTTGGGGTCTTCTTTCTGCGCCGTGACCAGCGCCACGCGCGCGGCCATCGGCACGGCAGAAACACCGGCGGCGCCGATGATCGGGTTGACGGGGTCCTTGAACACGCGGTTCATGATCTTGGCGAGTATCACTCCGGTCGCCGTGGCCACGCTGAAGGCCACCAGCCCGAGCGCGAAGATCTTGAGCGACTCGGGTCTGAGAAAACGCTCGGCCGAGGCGCCCGCTCCCACGCAGATGCCGAGCAGGATGGTCACCGAATCGATGAAGGCGTTGCGTGCGGTGTTGGCCAGGCGGTCGGTTACGCCGGACTCTTTGAGGAGGTTGCCGAAAAAGAACATGCCGAACAGCGTGGTGGCCGCCGGCGCCACCAGCACGCAGGTGAGGAAGCCGATGATCGGGAAGAGAATCTTCTCTCTTTGCGATACCGGACGCGGCGGCTTCATGACGATCAAGCGTTCCTCACGGGTGGTGAGCGCGCGCACGATCACTGGCTGGATGACCGGTACCAGCGCCATGTAGGAGTAGGCGGCAACCGCCACCGCGGGTAGCAGATGCTCGGCCAGCTGGGCGGTTATGAAGATGGTCGTCGGCCCGTCGGCCCCACCTATTATGCCGATGGCGCCGGCCTCCTGCGGTGTGAAGCCGAGGGCCAGGGCTCCCCAGTAGGTGGTGAAGATGCCGACCTGTGCAGCCGCCCCAAGCAAAATGAGGCGCGGCTGCGAGAGCATCGCCGAGAAGTCGGTCATTGCGCCGAGACCGAGGAAGATGAGTGCCGGGTAGATTTCGTGCTTTACGCCGAAGTAGAGGAAGTGGATTACGCCGTGCGGGTCGTCGGGCGAGGTGCCGGCGAAAGGGATGTTGCCCATTATCATGCCGAAGCCGATCGGAAGGAGCAGCAGCGGCTCGTAGTTCTTGCGAATCCCCAGCGTGATGAGGGTGAGCCCCACGCCGATCATGACGAGGTTCTGCGGATGCTGGGCCAGCGTCACGAAGCCGGTTTCGGAGAGGAACTTGAGGATGGCTTGAAGCATGGCGGCCGCTGCTCCTCTTCAGGCTACGGTCACGAGGAGCTGGCCGTCGCTCACCTCGGCGCCCGCGGCAACGTGAACTTCCTTTACGGTGCCGTCCACCGGGGTCGAGATGTCGTTCTCCATCTTCATCGCCTCGAGCTTGAGTACCACCTGGCCCGCGCTGACCTGGTCGCCTTCTTTCACGCAGACCTCGGTCACGACGCCGGGAATTGGCGCTGCGATAGCTCCGCTGCCGATTGCGGCGGGGGCGGCCGCTTGCATGGGCGAGGGGGTTGAAAGCGGTGCCGATGGTGGCGCGGGTACGGCCGTTGCGGCGGGCTGCGCCGGCGCCGGCACACCGACCGGCTGAACGTCGAAGGCCTGCCCGTCCACGGTGACGGTCGCACCACCTGCAGTGTCCACCACCGTAACGGTGAATTCCCTTTCCTTGCTCTTGACCTTGTAGGTAGCCATCTCGCTGATCCTAATCCGGGTTAACCTCGCCGCGGGTCGCGCATGACTTGTCGCGCACGGCCGGCCAGCGCCCACGCCGACGGGGCTGCGGGGCCGCGCACGCTGTGGCGGTAGCGTTGGTGAAGGCCGTAGGCAGCCAAAGCCACGCGCAGTAGTTCGTCCTGGTCTGTAGCGGCCGCTGGCGCCGCCTCAGTGGCGGCCTGCCCGGGCTCGGCCCGGCCATCGCTCTCGGCGGCCTCTTGCTTGTTGAGTATCTTTGCGAGCAGGCTGAGGACCGCGACAAGCAGGCTCAACGCGACGAAGACGGTTCCGATGCCTATGACGGACACTATCGGACCGCTTACGGCAGAATTGACGGCCATGGTCGGCTCCACTCCGCTCGCCTCCGTCTACCCGCCTACAGCGGGATGTTCCCGTGCTTCTTCGGTGGGTTGGTGTCTTTCTTGTCCGCCAGCATCGCCAGTGCCTGGGCGATTCGCACCCGCGTTTGTACGGGGGTGATCACCTCGTCGATGTAGCCGAGTTCGGCGGCACGGAAAGGGTTGGCGAAGCGGCGCCGGTAGTCCGCGACGAGCTCGGCGCGGCGCTCCTCGCTGTTCTCCGCCGCGGCGATCTCTTTGCGGAATATGATGTTCACGGCGCCGTCGGCGCCCATCACGGCGATCTCTGCCGTGGGGTAGGCCAGGTTGATGTCGCCGCCCACGTGCTTGGCTCCCATGACGGCGTAGGCGCCGCCGTAGGCCTTGCGTGTTATCAGCGTGATCTTGGGCACCGTGGCCTCGGCGTAGGCGTACACGATCTTGGCCCCCTGCCTTATGATCCCGCCCCACTCCTGCTGGGTTCCAGGAAGGTAGCCGGGCACGTCTTCGAAGGTGAGGACCGGGATGTTGAAGCAGTCACAGAAGCGGATGAAACGGGCGATCTTGTTGGAGGCGTTGCAGTCGAGACAGCCCGCCAAGAACATCGGCTGGTTGGCAACGACGCCGACGGTGCGGCCGCCCACGCGGCCGAAGCCGACAATTGCGTTGCGCGCGAACAGCGCGTGCACCTCGAACCAGCTATCGCGATCGAGCACCCGCCCGATGATCGCGTGCATGTCGTAAGGTTCGTTGGGATTCTCCGGGATGACGTCGTCGAGCTCCGGGGTGAGCCGGTCGAGAGGGTCGTCCGTGGCAACCAGCGGCGGGTTCTCCATGTTGTTGGAAGGCAGGTAGGAGAGCAGCTTGCGGATCATCACCATGCAGCCCGGGTCGTCGGGTGCCACGAAATGGGCGACTCCGCTGCGCGAGTTGTGCGACATGGCGCCGCCGAGGTCTTCCTGTGTGACCTCCTCGCGTGTGACCGACTTTATGACCTCCGGGCCGGTTATGAACATGTAGCTGGTCTTGTCGACCATCAGGATGAAATCGGTGAGCGCCGGAGAGTAAGAGGCGCCGCCCGCGCAGGGGCCGAGTACGGCCGAGATCTGCGGTATGACGCCGGAGGCCATAGTGTTCGCGTAAAAGATGTCGGAGTAGCCGCCGAGGCTCTCGACGCCCTCTTGAATGCGGGCCCCGCCGGAGTCGTTGAGCCCGACCATGGGCGCGCCGGCTTTCATGGCCATGTCCATGATCTTGCAGATCTTCTCGGAGACCGCATGGCTCAGCGAGCCGCCGAGCACGGTGAAGTCCTGCGCGTAGGCGAACACAGTGCGCCCTTCGACGGTTCCGTAGCCGGTGACGATGCCGTCGCCGGGGATACGGGTCTTCTCCATACCGAAGTCGGTGGAGCGATGGGTTTTGAACTTGTCGAGCTCGACAAAGCTACCCGGATCGAACATCTGATCGATACGCTCGCGGGCGGTCAGCAGGCCGCGTTCGTGGCGCTTGGCGATTCGGGCCTCGCCGCCACCGGCCTCGGCTTCGGCGTTACGCCTATTCAGCTCTTCCAGGACATCTTCGCGCGTCATGACTTAATCCCGCTCGGGCGGGCTCCGGCGCTTTGCAGCATGGCCTCGTCCCGAGGCCGCCACCTCCCTACAAGACCTGCGCAGGAACTCGACGAGTCAACGATTCGGGGAGACTAGAAACGCGTGTGAAGTACAGGCTATGGGCCAAAAAAACAAGGCGGGACGGCCTGCGGCGAGCGCCGGCGGGCGTCCACGCGACCTGAGCTGTGGGGTACTGTTCGCGTCGTGCCTTGGTCGGCCTTGCGGCGGGGAATGGCCGCCATACCGCCACCTCGGCCTGCGCGCTCAACCCGTCGGTCGGCCTTGCTCCCCGCCGGCGGCCGGCAAATCCGGCAATCTGACCTGCTGACCCGGCCGGATGCCATGGCCGCGGGCAAAGCCGGCGTTTACCTCGAGGACGTAGCGAGCCGGTCCCTCGGAGGGTACCGGCTGCTCGGAATACGGCGTGGTGTGCTCGGCGATGTGGCCGATCACGCCCCCGCCGTCGATGAAAAAAATGTCCAGCGGCAGCGGCGTGTTCTTCATCCAGAACGACCGCTCCCGGTCGGCGGCGAAAACGAAGAGCATGCCGGCGTCGGCCGGCAGGTCGGTGCGCCACATCAGCCCGCGGGCCTGCTCGGCGCGGGTAAGCGCCAGCTCGACCGCTATCCTGACCTCGCCAGCGTCGGTCGTGACGACGGCCACGGGGCCTCTCTCGGTTTGACAGCCGGTCGTCGTTAGGCTCGTGCAGGTCAGCACGGCGGTGGCGGCAAGGGCGCACAGGGGGCCCAGCGCCGGGCGCACGCGGCGCCCAGGTCCCGATTGCAAGGCCAGCCTTATCCCGCTTAAATCTCGCACACATTCACCCCTGGAATGATCAAGAGCCTAGCTGGCCGCCGCACGAAGTCCCAGGGGGGAAAAGATGGGAGGACCAATGCTGAGTTCCGTCATTTGGACCCTGACGCTCCTAGGCTTCTTAGGGCTGTTCGGCTACCAGTGCTACAGGCGCTTTCGACTCTTTCCCAAGCTGCAGCCCGCCGACCGCCTGGGCGACATAGGTGAGCGCGTCCGTACGACCCTGATCTATGCCATCGGCCAGCTCAAGTTCTTCCGTGCACCCGCGGCAGAGCGCGCGGCCGGGCGCATGCACGCGGCGATCTTCTGGGGCTTCATGGTCCTCAGCCTCCAGGTGCTCACCATGTTCCTGCGTGGCTGGGCGCCGGATGCCCATCTGCCTCTGTTCGGAGCAAACCTGCTAGGCGGTCCCTACATGCTGGTGCGCGACTTCGTCGAGGTGATCGTGGCCGTCGTCGCGCTGGTACTCATCGGCCGTTGGGTGGTCACCCACCCGCAACGCCTGATGGGTTTCAAACCGGCCGAGGTCAGGGTGGCCGAGCACTCCCACTGGGAGGCGGTGCTGATCCTGTGCTTCATCTTCACCATTACCGTTTCCGGTCTCATCTACGACGGCGGTCGCATGGTGTTCATGGCCGACAACGCCGAGATCATTGCCGAGCGGGGCTGGGCGCCGTTTGCCTACTTCATGTCGCTGCTGATGACCGGCCTCGGGGAGGGCACGGCAGAGGCGGCCAGCGATGCCGCCTGGTGGATCCACAACCTGGTGGTCTTGACCTTCCTCAACCTGCTGCCGACCTCGAAGCACTTCCATGTGATCACCTCGATTCCGAACGTCTTCTTGTCGAAGCTCGAGCCTTACGGCCAGCTCTCCAAGCAGGACCTCGAGAGCGAGGACGCCATCTACGGCACCTCCGAGATGCGCCACTTCAACTGGAAACAGGTGCTCGACATGTACAGCTGCACCGAGTGCGGCCGCTGCAGTGCGCAGTGCCCGGCCACGGCCACCGACAAGCCGCTGGCGCCCCGCCAGATGCTGCTCGATCTGAGGAACTACCTCTACGCGCACCCCGAGTCGGTGCTCGATGACGAGAATCACGAGAAGATAGTGAGCGAGGAAGTCGTGGCCGACGAGGTCCTATGGGCGTGCACCTCGTGCCGGGCCTGCGAGGACGCATGCCCCGTAAACATCGAGTACGTCGATAAGATCGTGGACATGCGTCGCTATCTGGTGCAGGAGGAGGCCCGCTTCCCGACCGAGCTCACCAAGGCCTTCCAGGGCATGGAGCGGCAGGGCAACCCGTGGGGACTCGGCGCCGACAAGCGCGCCGACTGGGCCGACGGCCTCGACGTTCCCTTGATTGCCGAGAATCCGGATGCCGAGTACCTGCTGTTCGTGGGCTGCGCGGGCTCCTTCGACGATCGTGCCAAGAAGATCAGCCAGGCTCTGATCAAGATTCTGAAGGCCGGCGGCGTCAGCTACGGGATTCTCGGCAAGGACGAGCCGTGCAACGGCGACACCGCACGCCGTCTTGGCAACGAGTATCTCTACCAGACGATGGCGCAGATGGCCGTGGATACCTTCGCCGGCTGCGAAGTGAAGAAGGTCGTCACCAACTGCCCGCACTGCTTCAACACGATCAAGAATGAGTTCCCGCAGTTCGGCGGCAACTACGAGGTCATACATGCCGCCGATCTGGTCGCCGACCTGATCAAGACCGGCAAGATCAAACTGAACGGCGACGGCAAGGACTCCGGCTCGGTCGTCTTCCACGACTCCTGCTACCTCGGGCGCTACAACGACATCTACCAGTCGCCGCGCGATATCCTCGGGGGCATCGCTGGTGTCGAGCTCACGGAAGCCGAGCGTTCGCTGAACACGGGCATGTGTTGCGGCGCCGGCGGTGGGCGTATGTGGATCGAAGAGGAACCCACGCAGCGCGTGAACATGCTGCGTGTCGAGCAGCTTCTCGAGACCAAGCCCAGAACCATCGCGTCGGCTTGCCCCTACTGCATGACGATGCTCGATGACGGTGTGAAGACCAAGGGGCTCGAAGACGAGATAAAGACCCGCGACGTGATGGAGATCGTCGCCGACGCGCTCGCTTAACCGGGCTCGGTTGCAGGGCGCCACGGGCGTTTCGGGTCGCTCGGCCGGTAGACACGGTCGGCTCCGACGACCCGCCGCGGCGGCGTAACAAACACGAAGGCCGGTCCGCATTGCTGCGGACCGGCCTTCTTCGTCTCGGAGAAAGGGAGAATCCCCTTCTCGCTCACTGTTATCGGCCTCGCCGGGCCTCGGCTTCTCAGCCGATTCCCTTGATCTTTTCCGTTAGCTCGGGGACGGCCTGGAAGAGGTCGGCCACCAGCCCGTAGTCGGCCACGCTGAAGATCGGCGCCTCCGGATCCTTGTTGATCGCGCAGATCACCTTGGAGTCCTTCATGCCGGCAAGATGCTGGATGGCGCCCGAGATGCCCGCCGCGATGTACAAGGTGGGAGCCACGACCTTGCCGGTCTGGCCCACCTGCAGGTCGTTGGGAACGAATCCTGCGTCCACCACCGCGCGTGTCGCTCCAAGCGCCGCGCCGAGCACGTCGCACAGCGGCTCGATCACGTCCTTGAAGTTCTCAGCACTCTTGACGCCGCGGCCTCCGGAGACCACACGGTCGGCCTCGGTCAGCACCGGCCTATCGGAGGTGATCTCTTCGAGGCCGACGAAGGTTGCCGCCTTATCGGGCGCGGCCACGTCGCCGGAGAGCGCCTCCACGGGCGCCTCGCCTCCCGGCTCGGCCGCGTCGAAGGCGGTGGTGCGCACCGAGACCACCTTCTTGTCGGCGGTCAGCTCTACCGTTGCCATCACGTTGCCTGCCCACATCGGCCGCTCCAGCGTCCCATCGTCGTTGACGTTGGTGATGTCGCTGGCGATCGACGCATCGAGTGCGGCCGCCAGGCGGGGAGCGATGTCCTTGCCCTGCGTGGTCGCGGCAAACACGACCGTATCGGAGCCGGTGGCATCCGCTGCAGCCTTCAAGGCCTCGACCATGATGTCGGCTACGGCGTGCTCGACGGCCGGGCCGTCTATCGTCACCACCTTGTCGGCGCCGAGACCGGCGGCCAGCTGGGCCACCTCACCGATGCCTGAGCCAAGGACGGCGAGAATCGTCTGCCCGCCCGACAGCGCGGCCAGTTGCTTGCCCGCCGTCAGCGCGACCGAGGTCGCCTTGGGGATCTTGCCGTGGGCGTGTTCTCCATAAACTAGTACGTTGCTCACTTCATGATCCTCCTTGCCTATAGAACCTTGGCTTCGGTCTGCAGAGCGTCAACCATCTCTTCGACGGTTTCGACTATGCGACCGGCCTCGCGTGTGGGCGGAGGGGCCATGCTCTTGATGATGATCTTCGGAGTCGTATCGACGCCGAGCGATGCCACCTCGATCTCATCGAGCGGCTTCTTGCGCGCCTTCATGATGCCGGGCAGCGAAGCGTAGCGCGGCTCGTTCAAGCGCAGGTCGGCGGTGATGACGGCCGGCAGCGGTACCGAGAGCGTCTCGAGACCGCCGTCTACCTCACGTACACACTCCGCCGAAGCGTTGCCCTCAGCGATCGTGAGCTTGGATGCGAAGGCGCACTGAGCCCAGCCCAGTAACTGCGCGAGCATCTGGCCGACCTCGTTGGAGTCATCGTCGATGGCCTGCTTGCCAAGAATGACGATGTCGGGCTGCTCTTTCTCGATGACCTTGACCAGGATCTTCGCCACGGTTGCCGTGTCCGGGTTCTCGGCCGTGACCAGGATGGCGCGATCGACGCCCATGGCCAGTGCTGTACGGAGTTGCTC
>PIVZ01000731.1 GCA_003354045.1 bacterium | reverse complement strand
CGGCGGTGCGCATACTCGGCACGCATGAACTCGAGTCCGTGGGGAGCGAAGTCCACGACCAGCAGGCGGCCGTTCGGCCGCAGCAACCGCGCCGCCTCATCGAGCGCGGCGGCCGGCTCGTCCAGGAAGTGGAGAACGTGGTGAACCGTGACGACGTCTGCGCAGGCCGCCTCCAGCGGCACGTCGTATACGCCGCCGATACGGACCTGGCAGTTGCCGATGCTGCGCGAGTCGAGGTTGGCGCGGGCCACATTGAGCATTTCGTGACTCTGGTCGATACCGATGCCGCGGTCTATTCGGGGCGAGAATACTTCGAGCACTCGCCCGGTACCTGTGCCGAGATCGACGAGATCGCCGAGCCCGCCTTCCCCGGCGACCTCCAACATGGCCTGCTCAACAGCCGCCTCGCCCACGTAGAGGCCGCGGATGCGATCCCAACGGTCGGCGTTCTCGCTGAAGTATTCGGCGGCTCTTTCGGCGCGCTCGCGGCGAACCCCTTCGAGACGCTCGCGATCCTTGGCCAGCTCGGCATCTTCGGCCGGCACCAACTCGAGCAGGGTGCGGGCCAGGCGGGCGCCTTCGCCTTGCTCGGTAACGCGGTAGAAAGCCCACGCGCCCTCGCGCAGACGCTCGAGCAAGCCGGCATCGCAAAGCAGCTTGAGGTGACGGCTGACGCGCGGCTGGCTCTGATTGAGAACCCTGGTGAGCTCGGAAACGGTCAACTCACCGCCGGCAAGAATCGCCAGCAGTCGCAACCGCGTCGGTTCGGCGGCCGCCTTGAGACCAGCCAGCAGCGGTTCCATCGCGCCGAGCCTGTCGCCTTAGTAGCGGTAGTGATCGGGCTTGTACGGCCCCTCGACCGTGACGCCTATGTAATTCGCCTGATGCTCCGTGAGCTGGGTCAGGTTTGCTCCTACCTTCTTCAGATGCAGGCGTGCAACCTGCTCATCAAGCTTCTTGGGAAGTACGTAAACCTTGTTCTCGTACTCCTCTGGCTTTTGCCACAGCTCCATCTGGGCGAGCACCTGGTTGGTAAACGAGTTCGACATCACGAAGCTCGGATGACCAGTGGCGCAGCCGAGATTCACCAGACGCCCTTCGGCCAGCAAGATGATGCGCTTGCCGTCTGGGAAGATGATGTGGTCAACCTGCGGCTTGATGTTCTCCCACTGGTACTGGCGGAGACCGGCCACGTCGATCTCGCTGTCGAAGTGGCCGATGTTGCACACGATGGTCTGGTTCTTCATGCGCGCCATGTCGTCGTGGCCGATCACGTGATAGTTACCGGTGGCGGTAACGAAGATGTCGCCCTTGTCGGCTACATCCGCCATGGTCACCACCCGGTATCCCTCCATCGCCGCCTGCAACGCACAGATGGGGTCGACCTCGGTGATCCACACTGTGCAGCCAAGCCCGCGCAACGACTGGGCACAGCCCTTGCCCACGTCGCCGTAACCGCACACCACAGCTATCTTGCCGGCCATCATCACGTCGGTGGCGCGCTTGATGCCGTCCACCAGCGACTCACGGCAACCGTAGAGATTGTCGAACTTGCTCTTGGTTACCGAGTCGTTGACGTTGATTGCCGGGAACGGAAGTTCGCCCTCGTTGGCCATGTGGTAGAGGCGGTGCACCCCGGTCGTCGTCTCCTCGGTGACGCCGCGGATGTTCTTTCGGATGTTCGAGTAGAAACCGGGCTCGTCGGCGAGACGGCTGCGGATGGAGGCAAACAATACCGTCTCCTCCTCGCTTTCCGGATTGTCGAGAACGGATGGATCCTTCTCTGCCTTCGCGCCCAAGATGACCAGTAGTGTGGCGTCGCCACCGTCGTCGAGGATCAGGTTCGGCGTTCCGCCATCGCTCCACTGCATGATGCGGTGGCTGTAGTTCCAGTACTCCTCGAGGCTCTCGCCTTTGTAGGCGAAGACCGGAACGCCACTCTCCGCGATCGCAGCGGCCGCGTGGTCCTGGGTCGAGAAGATGTTGCACGATGCCCAGCGCACATCAGCGCCCAGCGCGACCAGAGTTTCGATCAAAACAGCTGTCTGAATGGTCATGTGCAGCGAACCGACGATACGCGCGCCATTCAACGGTTTGCTTTCACCGAATTCCGCGCGCAATGCCATCAGACCTGGCATCTCAGTTTCGGCAATGTCCAGCTCTTTGCGGCCAAACCCAGCCAATGAAATGTCTTTGACGATATAGTCCCCGGCCATCAGGTGCTCCATTTCCGGTAAATCATAGTCCGGGCAGCCCCTAGCATTCCTTGGGGCAGGTGGCAACGC
>PIVZ01000730.1 GCA_003354045.1 bacterium | reverse complement strand
CCGCCGTTCCGCCCCGTCAGTCTCTCATCGAATGCTGCGGGTGCCGGAACCACAAGTGTCAAAGGTCCCGGCCAGAAGCGCTCGGCCAGGCTCGAAGCGCCCTCGGGCAACGGTCCGCCCGCCACTCGGGCCGCCATCTGCACGTCACTCACCAGCACCGAGATACCGCTTCCCCCTTCGCGTCCTTTACACTCGAGCAGTCGAGCGACGGCCTCCGGCCTACTTGCATCGACGCCGAGACCGTAGACCGTCTCGGTGGGATACGAGACGATTTCCCCCTGCTCGAGAGCCTCGAGGGCTCGTTCAATCTGCGCCTCCGAAACCGCCAGCTACTTGCCCCCTGGCAGCACTTGCTTGACCACGCCGGGCACATCCTGGGCCATTTTCGCCTTGCGGCGATCGAGCCTGCCTGCCAATGCGCCGTCGGAAAGAGCAAGAATCTGCGCCGCCAGCAAGGCGGCGTTCTTGGCGCCCGCCGAACCGATGGCCAGGGTCCCGACCGGAACCCCCGAGGGCATCTGTACGGTAGAGAGCAGCGCATCGACGCCCGCAAGGGCGCCCGACTCGAGCGGCACGCCGAGAACCGGCAGGTTGGTCTGCGCAGCCACCGCGCCGGCCAGGTGCGCCGCGCGCCCGGCACCGACGATCAGCACCTTGAGCCCGCGGCGCTTGGCGCCAGCCGCGTACTCACCAGTCTGCTTGGGCGAACGGTGCGCCGAGGTAACCACGATTTCGTGGGCCACGCCGAGCTCTTCGAGAACCGTCGATGCCGCGGTCATCACCTCGAGATCGCTCGAGCTGCCCATGATTATGCCGACGATCGGCTTGGCCTTCTTTGCCGCCATTAGCTTGCCTCTTTCTCTCTGGCGACGGCACGGTGGCCGATGTCGCCTCGATAGTGAACGTCATTCCAATCGATTGCGCCGACGGCGCCGTAGGCGCGCTCGACGGCCTCTCTGACGTCGGCCCCGGTCGCGGTCACGCCCAGTACGCGCCCGCCCGACGAGAGCCAGCGGCCTTGCTCGTCACGTTTGGTCCCCGCGTGGAAGACCTCGACGCCCTCCAACCCCGCCGCCTGCTCGATGCCGGTGATGACCTCACCCTTGCTATAGTCGCCGGGATAGCCGCCCGAGGCCATCACCACGCAGACGGCGCTGCCCTCATCCCACTCGGCCGAGACCTCGCCCAAGCGGCCGTCGATGGCCGCCTCGATCAAATCCACCAGGCTCGACCGCAGCCGCACCATGATCGGCTGGCACTCGGGGTCGCCGAAGCGAACGTTGTACTCGAGCACCTTCGCTCGGCCCTCGTGTATCATCAGACCGGCATAGAGCACGCCACGGTAATCGATGCCACGTCTGGCGAGAGCCGCTACTGTGGGCTCGATCACCGTCTCGATGACCTCGCTGTAGCGCTCGTCGCTGATGACGGGCGCGGGCGAGTAGGCGCCCATGCCGCCGGTATTAGGGCCCTTGTCGCCGTCGAAGGCGGCCTTGTGGTCCTGCGAGCTGGCAAGCGCGAGCACGTGCTTGCCGTCGGTGAGCGCCATGAACGAGGCTTCCTCTCCATCGAGAAACTCCTCGATGACGATGCGCCGGCTCGCCTCGCCGAAACGGCCGTCGCGAAGCATCGACTCGATGGCACTGTCGGCCTCTTCGACGGTGGCGCAGATGACGACGCCCTTGCCTGCGGCCAGGCCGTCGGCCTTGACGACCAGCGGCGCTCCCAGGTGGCGCGCAAACTCACGGGCGGGCTCGACCTCGGTAAAGGTCTCGTAGGCGGCCGTCGGCACGCCGGCTTCGGCCAGGATCTCCTTGGTAAAGGCCTTCGAAGACTCGAGCTGTGCGCCTTCGCGGTCCGGACCGAAGATGCGTAGACCGCGCTCGCGAAACAGATCGACGATGCCGGCAGCAAGCGGCGCCTCCGGACCGACGACGGTAAGCGCGATCTCTTGTGCGGCGGCGAAATCGGCCAGCGCTTCGAGGTCGCCTACGCCGATGCCGGTGGACTCGGCAACCGCCGCCATACCATCGGAGCCGGGCGCCGCGTACACGCGCTCCACTCTCGGATCCTGCGCAATCTTCCAGGCCAGCGTATGCTCGCGCCCGCCACTACCTATTACGAGTACCTTCAATGCAAGAGCCCCCGATGCCACCGACCCACGGCTCAGTGCCTGAAGTGGCGCACGCCGGTCATCACCATCGCCATTCCGTGCTCGTCGGCCGCCGCCGTCACCTCTTTGTCCTTGACGCTTCCACCGGGCTGGATGACGGCGGTTGCGCCGGCCTCGG
>PIVZ01000152.1 GCA_003354045.1 bacterium | reverse complement strand
GCAGACACTTACACGGAGCTGCTCGCCGCACCCACCACGGAAACGCAGTACACCGCCTTCCAGGCATGGGTCAGCACAAAGGACGCGATCATCAGCATCGACGGCGGCACAACGGACTTCGCCGTTATCAAGGCGGGGGCCGAGCCGGTCACGTTCTACCTGAACCGCGGCGAGATCGAGGGCGCGATCCAGGGCAAGAACCAGACGGCAGGCCAGAACTACGCGAACCTCTTTGTGAATGCGTGGTAGGCATGGCCGGGATAGAATGGACGCCGAGTGAGAGTCAGCGGAAACTCGCAAGTGTGGCGAGGGAGTGCGATTACATGAGCGCGGTCGTGAAGCTCTGTCCCGCGGCTGGCATTGGGACAAGCACATACTACCGCTGGTTCGACTGCCCGGAGTTCCGCGTATGGTGGAAGGGCGAGTTCGACAAGTGGGCCGCGCACCAGCTCCCGCGCATACTCGCGGCGGCAATCGCCTCGGCGGTGGGCCGTGATTCAGCCGGGAGCCCCGCAGATCGCAAGCTCCTGCTTGAGCGGTACGACAAGGGCTACCAGCCCACGTCGAAGCAGAAGATCGAGGGCCACGTCACGCATAGCGCGGTGATCGCGCAGGCGATGAACGGCGGCTTCAAGCGCACGAATCGCATTTCCCGGGCCATAGACGGCCTAGAGGGCGATACCCCTGGTGGAAGCACCCCCGACGACAACTGACGCGCCCCTGGTCGCCCTGAGCCCCGAGAACGTGGCATCCTGGCAGGCTGGCGTGTGGGCCGATCCGGTCGGCTACGTCAATGCCATGTTCGGGATCGAGCTATGGTCGAAGCAGGCCGAGGTCTTGGAGGCGATCCGGGACCATCCACGCGTGGCCGTCCCATCCTGTAACGCGGCGGGCAAGTCCTTCCTGTCGGCCTGCGCGGCCCATGTGTTCAGCGAGGCCCGGGCTCCGTCCTATGTCGTGATTACCGGCGCGTCGTGGACAGGGATCGAGAAGGTCGTATGGCCGTGGATCCACAAGCTCCACAACGCCGCGCTCTCGCCGCTCGGCGGTGAGTTGCTCAACATCGAGTGGAAACGCGGGCTTCAGTGGGGCGTATTCAGCGTATCACCCAACCAGCCCGAGCGGTTCGCGGGCTTCCGCACGGAGAACGGCGTGATGGTGATCGTGGACGAGGCGTCGAGCCTGGACCGCGATATCCATGAGGCGATCCTCGGGCTCACGGCCAGCTACGGCAGCAGGATCCTCTACATCGGGAACCCGCTCCGGACGACCGGCCCGTTCTACGACGCCTGCGAGGGCTCGGCCAAGGAGAACTGGAAGGTGATCCCGATCTCGGCCTTCGACACGCCGAACGTGGACACCGGCAGGAACATCATCCAGGGGCTTGCCACGAAGGAGGACGTTCAATCGCTCAAGATCGAGCTTGGCGAGAACAGCGCGGCGTACTCGGCCCGCGTACTCGGTGAGTTCCCGGCGACCGGCGAGAACAGCTTCTTCGATGGGGCCGTGCTACGCATGATGGAGAAGGAATACGCACGCAAGCCCCGGTACGAGGGCGCAATCGCGTTCGACTGGAACGAGGAAAAGGGCGAGGTCGAGAAGCCGCGCCTCGACATGGACAGGCAGAAGGCCGATATGCAGGTCTGGTGCGAGTTGGACGAGAAGTTCATGCCGCGCCCCGACCGCAACTACGTCCTCGGGATCGACGTGTCGAAGGGCAGCGGTGCAAGTAATAGCGTGATCTCCGTCCTCGACACGACCAGCATGGAGCAGGTGGCGGTCTACGCCTCGGCTGATCCGATGCCGCACGACCTCTCGAAGATCGCGGCGGCGATAGGCAAGTGGTTCGGGGGCCAGATCGGCCACGCCTTCATCATCCACGAACGGAACGGCGACGGCATGGTCTTCGGGCGTGAGCTGGTGCGGATCAAGTACCCGTTCATCTACAAGTTCAGGGACGTCACGAAGGAACACCCGAAGCGGCAGGACGTGATCGGCTGGCACAGCAGCCGTGCGAGTAAGGCCGTACTGCTCCAGGAGTACCGGCGTGCGTTGGCGCATGAGAAGATCCTGATCCGCTCCGTGGACAGCTTCAAGGAGGCGCACGACTACGTCTACTTCGATGATGGGAGCATCGGGCCGAGCGTGCATGAGGACATAACGACCGGGGCCAGGGAGGCGCACGGCGACCGCGTGATCGCAGACGCGCTGGCGTTCATGGGCCTCGGCGAGCAGCGGAAGGCGAAGCAGCCGGACGCGCCGATCCCCGAATCGAGCTTCGCGTACCGCAGGAAGCGTGCGCGTCGTGACGCTGACACGGAGGCGAACCGATGGCGGTAGCGACGATCTCGCGTGCGGAAATTGACGCGCTCCCGGACGGCGACATTGTGGCCGTGGACAACCCCTTGACGTTCGATATGCCGCCCCCACGAAGGAGCCCAGGCATGGTAATCACCCTCGACCACCAGTACACCATCAAGATCAGCGGCCTCGGCCATGTGCAGAGCAGCCACACGCACGGCCACGCGCAGCACGAACCCCATATGCAGGTCCGGCTTGACGTCGAGGACAGCGGCAACCGGCTCAAGCAGAGGCAAATCCATATCCCGGTGGACACGGCCCGCGAGCTGGCGGGCGCGTTGCAGGCGGCGGCAGAGATCGCGGAGTCGCAGGCGTTCAGGAAGCTGAAGGAACTGAAGGCGGTGTTGCCATGAAGCGCGGCCAAGTGCAGAACTGGCGCACGTTCCACCGGCCAGGATCCACGGTCGCCTCGCGCGACGTCCTGAAGAAGATGCGGGCGGTGATGCGCGGGGAGCGCGTCCCCCCGAAGAAGTACGTTGACCTGACCGTTGGGCCATACGAGCAGACTTGAGGGAGATATGGGCGAAACGGCGACAGCAGCACCCGAAGGCAGCATGATCCAGGACGGCGCGTTCCTGCGGCGGCTGTACGCGACGATGCGGCAGAACGAGCGGCAGCTCGTCGCCTTCAAGGAGAAGCGCAACGAGGCACTCCGCAAGTTCGCCGGGAGCCACTACGGCGGGAACAGCGAGACAGCAGCCGACCCGATCAACAGCATCCACGCGGCGGCGAGCGTGATGATCCCCATGCTCGTCATGCAGAACCCGCGCTCTTGGGTGCGGACCGACACGATCCAGTCGCGTGCGTTCGCCTGGATGTTCGAGACAGCCCTCGACCGGCTCATGGACGAGATCAAGTTCGCCAAGACGGAGCGCAGGCTCGTCGGCGACAGCATCTTCAGCCCGCTCGGCATCAGCAAGGTCGGGCTCGGGGCCGACAAGGAGGTCGAGCTTGAGCATGGGATCTTCGCCGACGTGGGCCAGCCGTTCTACGACCGCGTGGACCTGGACGACTTCTTCTTCGACCCCAGGGCGCGTGCGTGGGAAGAATGTTACTTCATGGGGAACCACTACGAGCTTCCGTTGCAGTTCGTGCGTGAGAGCGGCCTGTACGACAAGGACGCGCTTGACGCGCTGAAACCGAGCGAGAGCAGGGAGAGCAGCGGCGAGGACGCGACGGACAACGCCTCGGAGATCGGGTCGATGCGGCCAGATACCTACGACCTGATGGACTTCGTTCGGCTGTCCGACGTCTACTTCCCGCATGAGAACGTGATCCTGACGATCCCGGTCGAGGGCATCGGCGTGAAGCCGTTGCGCGAGGTCGAGTGGGTCGGCCCCGAGGGCGGGCCGTATGACTTCCTGTACTACCATGAGCTATCCGACAACATCATGCCGATCCCCCCGGTCGCCACCTGGACGGATCTGCACCTGCTTATCAACGTCATGGCGCGGAAGCTCCGGCGTCAGGCCGAGCGCGAGAAGGTGATCCTCGCCTTCGAGGACCAAGCCGCAGAGGACGCGGAAGCGATCAAGGAGGCGAATGACGGCGAAACCGTGCGTGTGAAGGACGTGAACCGGCTCAAGGAGATCAAGTTCGGCGGGGCCGGGGTCGAGAGCTACACGTTCATCCAGTGGCTGATCCAGATGTTCAGCCGGAACAGCGGGAACACGGACCTGCTCGGCGGGAACGACGCGGGCGCACCGACGCTCGGGCAGACGGCGATCTTGCAGGGCAACGCGAACGTGCGTGTGCAGGACATGGCCGGATGCGTCTACAACCACGCCAAGAGCGCGATCCGCAAGCTCGGCTGGTACTTGTTCCACGACCCGCTGATCCAGATCCCGATGGTGAAGCGGATCCCGAACACGCCCATCGAGATCGAGGTCGAGTTCACGCCGGAGACAATGGAGGGCGACTACTACGACTACACCTACGATATCGTGCCGTACAGCATGACCGTCACGGACCCCGACCAGCACGCGCAGAAGGTCTTGACGCTGCTGAACACGACGATCCTGCCCCTGGCGCAGCACGCGGCGATGCAGGGCAGCACGCTGAACGTGGACGGTATCACGGAAATCGTGGCGAAAGCCCTGGACGTGCGGGAAGTGGACCAGATGTATATGCCCTCGGGCCAGATGCCCGGGAGCGACCCCTTCGGAACACAGATGCCGCCGATAGCCCCCCAACCGCAGGCCACGCGAACGGGGGGGAATCAAATCACGGTCCACGCGGGCGCGGGACAGCCAACACCCGGGCAGCGTGGGCCGGCCGCGGCAGCGTCAGCGGGCCGTCAGGGACCGCAACGGCTCCAAGGCGCAGGGAACACGTCAGGAGGCGCGGGAGCATGAAATCGGGCGTAATCGGGCGTAAACGGCTGAAACGACGCGGGATACCGACGCAAGTGCCGCGCACCAGCGAATTGGCGAAGCAGACCGTCCGTGCGTGTAACTGCTGCTGGCAGTTGTTCCCCGGCCCGGACCTGGACCCGGACTACGAGTTCTGCCCGGGATGCCTCAAGGCGTGCGTAACGGACGCGGCCACTGACGTACCGGACCTGATATGGCCGTGGAACCGGCTACCGACCGTTGTAACGCAAGGAGCGACCTGATGCCGACCTACATCTACAACTGCCGGGCGTGCGGGACGACGTTCCACCGAGTTGTACCGATCCGTGAACGTGCGCGGCAGCGGTGCGCGTGCGGCGGGCCGGGCAAGCGTGACGTCGCCGCGGAGCAGCGCGGGTTCAGCGACAACCCCGATATCTGGCGCGGCGGGCTCAAGAGCGAGGCGATGGGCGTCCATCCGTCCCAGGTCGCGGAGGCCAGGGAGCTGTTCAAGGAGAGCGGCGTGCAGTTCGAGCCGGACGGTACGGCGGTCTTCCCCACCCGAGAATGTCGGCGTCGGCATCTGCAAGAGAGCGGGTTCGTGGATCTCGACGGCGGCTACGGCGACACCTACAACCGCAGCCGTGTGCCGGAACCGGAGGGGAAGATGCGTGCCGGATTCTTCAGCGAGATATGACGGCGAGCGAGTACACAGGTTCAGGTTTACGAGGGACTTCGTGTGGGAGATCAGTTGGCGCGAGATCATTGACGGAATGAAGGAAATACGGCGTCTGGAGCGTTCCAGGGCCGACCGGACTACCCCCGGGAACGGGGAAGCCCAATAGAAGGAGAAGGACGATGGCGACGGCAGCAGAGGACGCAGCAGCGGCGGGCCAGGACTTGAAGGAGCCCGAGGACGCGGCGAACACGATGCACTTGCAGGCCGACGAGGACACAAGCGGCGTCGTGGAGCTGGAGGACGGCACGGAAGTATCCGCAGAGGCCGAAGGCGATGAACTTGCCGCCGAGGCAGCAGCGGAGGGACTTCAGGAGCTTGAGGACGCCGACGAGGACGATCCCGGCGACACCGAGCAGCCAGACGCCAGCGACGACGATCAGGACGAGCCCGAAGCCGAGGGCGACGAGGACGACGAGCCGGAGGCCGACACGGCCACGGATCTCGACGCGTCCTTGAAGCAGGCAGGCTACCGGGCGGGCCTGAGCGACGAGGACATTGCCGCGCTCCCGAACGCCGAGGCGGTACTCGGGAAGCTGAAGGCCGGTTGGGACAGCATCAGTGCCGAACACGGCAAGGCGGGCGGCGAGAAGCCGGACGACGAGGCCGACGACTCAACGCAACCCCAGGAGGATCAGTTCGATCTCGACTGGGATGCGGAGGTCGAGGACTCGGACGGCGACACGACGACCGTTTCCGAGCTGTTCGACGGCCCGACGCGAGAGAAGGTCTTGCAGCCGATGATCGACCGGATCAGGGCGCAGGATAACGCGGTCGCAGAGATGCAGACCACGATGCTGGTGCAGTTGTCGGACGTCTTCTTCCAGGGCGTACAGGCCGATCATGGGAAGGTCTACGGGACAGGTAGCCTGCTGACGATGGACCAGTCCTCGCCGGAGTTCAAGGCGCGGAGCGACTTGCTGATGGCAGCAAGCCAGCGTCGGCAGGGCGCATTGGCCGCAGGCCAGGACATGACGGCACTCGAAGCAATGCAGAAGGCCCTGGTAGAGCATCAGGGCGACAACATCAAGGCGACAGCACGCAGAGAGTTGAACCGGAAGGTGAAGAAGCGCGGGAAGCAGGTAGTCTCGCGTGCGACCCAACGCACGCCGCAACCCGTTACCGAGGGTAGCGACGAGGCGGCGGCGGCTGAGTTCAAGAAGCAGGCCGCGGCGATGGGCCTCTAGCCGGACGGTGTACTCTTGGCGTGCTGCAAGAGAGAGAAGGAGTTGCAGTTATGAGTGCAGGAGTGAGCAATGACCAGCTCACCGATCTGCTCAACACGACCAAGAGCAAGTTGCCGAAGAACCGGTTCGAGATGGCCTTGGATTACCAGAATTACGAGGTCAGCAACCGATGGCTCCGAAGCGACAAGGTGATGGTCTACAGCGGGACCGATATCAAGGAGAACATACTCCTTGACGACTCGGGCAACGCGCAGTTCGTGAGGCTGTTCCAGGGTACGGACATCGACGTGGCCGACGTGCAGAACGTCCTGACCGTGCCGTGGGTCCAGTTGCAGACCCATTGGAGTATCGAGCGGCGTGAAATGCTCCGCAACCGCGCCCCCGCGGGCTTCATCCGGCTGCTGAAGTCGAGGAAGGCCGATGGCGTCGTGTCCATGTGCAATCTGCTTGAGGAACGCGCATGGCAGACGCCGGACGACTCCGACGACGATCTGCATCCGTATGGAATCCCGTACTGGTTCCCCGGCCTCGCCGATTCGCAGGCGGCGGAGGGGTTCTACGGCGGCTCGGCAACGGGCTTCACGTCCACGGCGGGCATCGACCCGGCGACCGCGAACGACAACAAGTCCACCATCAGCGGTGGTAAGGAGAAGTGGCGGTCGTATGCCGCAGGCGGGTCCGGTTACTACACGTCGATGAACGCGACAGCGGTGCGGTCCATGAAGAAGGCGTACATCAAGACCGACTTCAAGGGACCGCTGACCATCGAGCAGATGGTGAAAGGCCCGCTGTCCAACTACCGCGTCTACATGAACGCCGACACCCAGGTGGACTATGAAACCCTGGCCGAGCAGCAGAACGACAGGCTCGGCAAGGATCTCGCGTCCTTCCAGGGCGTCACAGCGTTCCGACGCGCTCCGGTGATGTATATAGCCTACCTCGACACCGACACGCGCAACCCGATCTACATGATCAACCACGGCGTGTTCCGCACGTTCGTCCAGGAAGGCGATTACCTGCGTGAAGGCAAGGCCATGAACTCGGTGAGGCAGCACAACGTATTCACCACGTTCATCGACCTCAGCTTCGCGTTCCTCTGCATGAACCGCAGGCGTGGCGGTTCCTGTATCCGCAAGACGGCGTAGCAACGGATCCGGATGATCGTGGCGACCTGCCAGCCGCAACGGTCTGAAATGGCGCGGGCAGTACCCGCGCAGGCCAAAGCGCAGCGAAAGGAGTAAGAATAATGGCGCGTGAATGGGTCAACTACAAACGACCGGCCCCGGATATCGAGTACATGGAGGACTTCTTCTCCGCGTGCGTCGAGAACGGTGGCAAGATCAGCGAAACCGGCGATCAGGCCGAGTGGCTGCTGACGGTCATTGACGGCGGGACGGACAACGGCGAGATCGTGAAGGCGGCAGACGACGCACACGGCGGGCTGCTGACGCTGACGTGCAACGATGCCGACAACGATGCGCTCGAACTCCAGCTCAACGGTGAGAGCTTCGCGCTCAACTCGGGCAAGAACCTCAATTTCGAGTGCCGGTTCGCTATCACGGACATGAGCGAAACGGACTGGTTCGTCGGCTTGGCGATCACGGACACGGACGTCCTCGGTGCTGTCACCGATAGCATCGGGTTCCGTTGCCCGGATGGCACTGGCGATATCGACACCGTGGCTGAAATGGACAGCACGGAAACCGCCGCCGATTCCGGCGTGGATCTCGTAGACGCGACGTATGTTGTGGTCCGGGTCGAGATCAAGGGAACGAGCAGGGCGCGGTTCTACGTCGATGGCGTCGAGGTCGCTGATGTGACCACGAACCTGCCGACCGACGAGGCGTTGACGCCGACGCTCTGCGTCCGGAACGATGGCGCGGTAGCCCAAACCATGACGGTCGATTACGTCAGGGTGTGGGGCGACCGGTAGGCCGTCTGTAAGTCTGTGGGGGAAGGCCAGCCCTCAAAACAAAGAGTGGTGTTGGCCTACTCCGGGAGGTTGCGCCTTCCCCTACGGCGTTGCGTGTCGCATAGTCCTGCATAGTCCTGCATAAGTGGTGTATGACGGAGAGACACGATGGCTGAAAGCACGTCTACCCTGACCTACTGGGAGCTGCTGACGGAGGTCAGCGACTTCCTCGGGACGAAACGCGACCCGACCGGCGACGACCTCGACCGCGTGCGGGCCTATGTCCAGGCGGGGTATCTACAGTTCCTGTATCCACCGGGCCTACCGGAACCGTCCAACTCGAGCAAGCGGCAGAACAGTCACCAGTGGTCCTGGCTCGAAGCCGACACGACCCTCGCCATCACCGTGGCCGGCGGGTACGACTACGACCTGCCGGACAACTTCGGGACGCTGATCGGGCGGTTCACCTATGACGCGGGCGTGCGTAACATCACCATCGAGACAACCAGCGCGGGCCGGATCCGGCGACTGCGTGCGGCCTCGGACACGGACGCGGATCCCTGGGCCGTGGCGATCCGGTCAACGGACTTCACGAACTCGACCGGCCAGCGGTACGAGGCGATCTTCTACCCGACGCCGAACGCGTCGAGGACGCTCTACTACCGCTACCGCGTGCGTGTGGACAAGCTGGAAACCCCGCTCACGACGGGGACGGCGGCGACGATCAGCGGAGCGAATAACGACGATCTGGAAATGACCGGTGAAACCTTCACGACGGACGGCGTGGCCGCAGGCGATTACGTCATTCTCTCGAACCCCTCGGACAGCGACATGCTACACCGGCTCTACACGATTGAGAGCGTGGACACCCAAACCGAAAGGGCGATTCTGTCCAA
>PIVZ01001569.1 GCA_003354045.1 bacterium | reverse complement strand
GCGTCAAGATGATCGGGGAGGTCGCCAGCGGCAGGTCCACCAAGTCCGAGCTTACGGGCACCGAGCTCTTTGCCATCCATACGACGGGCTCGGCGTTCTGAGCGGGTTGGTTTTGGCACACATAGGGCGCGATTCGACAAGCAGCCAGAAGCAGCAACTCTGGCTGCTATCCTAGGAGGGCCGCCTCGAGGGCGGGGCATGACGGGGAGGAGCGAGATGTCTACCGAGATCAGCCTGCAGCCGGAGACAATTCAGACGGCGGTTCGGAACAGCTCGCCGGCAGTGCCGCGCGCCAAAAAGCGCGGCCTCATCTACAACTATGGCCCGCAAGCGTGGATCGACATGGTGATGTCGCGGATCATGATCGTGGGTCGCGCCTGGCCGCTCGTCAGCTACACCATCGTTCCCATTCTCCGCATGACCGCTGACGCCGAGCAGGTCGATCGCGACTATGCCGAGGTGCGATCGCGGCGAGAGAAGGTGCGCCTCTTCGATTCACCGCGCGAGCGCTGGCGCAAGTACTACGGCAACTTCATTCGCGAGGTCGAATGGGCCCT
>PIVZ01001568.1 GCA_003354045.1 bacterium | reverse complement strand
GGGGTAATCGGCATCACGGTTCGGACGGGACGATCCTAGCACCCGCCCTGGCCGACCGCCAGCGTGACGCCCACGCCGGAGCTGTTTTACAGACGAGGCGAAACCCTTAGCCGTCCGGAATGGTAGTATGCATCAACCAGACAGGCAGTTCCCCCCAACTCCCTGCATTCTCTCCGTGCTCCCCTGGAGGCTCGAGATGTTCAGACGCTGCTGGCCGAGTCGCGACACCATCGTTGTCGCGCTCCTGGTGTCCATCCTATTCGTTGGCGTCGCCGGTCCTGTCGCGGCGCAAACGCAGGACACCGTCCTCGACAAGATTCGCACCTTCCAGGCCATCCTGCGCCTGGTCCGCAGCAACTACGTCGACGAGGTGGATGCCAGCGAGCTGATCGACGGCGCCATCACCGGCCTCCTGAAGGAGCTCGATCCGCACTCCGACTACATCGATCCGGAGCGGTTCCGCGCCATGAACGAGCGCAACCAGGGCGAGTATCACGGCATCGGCATCTCCTTCGCCATACGCGACGACTACCTGACGGTGATCTCCCCGATCGAGG
>PIVZ01000729.1 GCA_003354045.1 bacterium | reverse complement strand
ACACGAACCACGTTGCATTCATCTGGGCGTGCGCCGATCCGACCTGTGACCCCTGCCTCGGACTCGGCACGGCAGACTCCGACGGCGACGGCTTTCCCGATGAGTGCGACCCTTGCACGCGTCCGGCGGCCAAGTTCGCCTCAAGCTGAAGGCGAAGCAGTCGGTCTACCCGTTGACGCCGGAGGACAGCCCTGCCGAGGTCATCGTCCGGCTCGGCGACGAGGCCGCGTCGCTCGACGGCCGCTGCGCCGAGGCCGAGTTCGAGCCGGCTCAATGCGGGATCAAGGTATCAGGCACGGCCGCATCGCAGCTTCGCTGTCGCGAGAAGTGAGTCGAGGGCGCGTCCCAGTACATCCACGCTACAGGCAACTATGGGCCGAGGCTTTGACTCGGGCCGAGCGAGAATGTGCTTGACGTGGGCAAGATACCAACGGGCGAACGTCGATCGGTGGATGCCAAGCTGGTCGAGCGTGCGAGGGATCGACAGGTCCGAGCCCTCGACCAGTCGGATCACCTCCATCTTCTCAGCTGCCGACAGCCTCGAGTATCGTCCCCGTCCGAGTCGAGCCCGACCACCGTACTCTTGCTTGCATTGCAGGCTCAAGAAGAGGGACTTCTCGCTCTTCCCTTTCGGTTGTTCGAGGGGCGCTAACCGCATAGACAACTGAGGTGCCCGCACCCCCCGAACCGGGTTGTCATGATGGAAATTCCGAGCAGAAAGCAAATCATCGAGGAGATACGCGACAGGGGAGATCGCGTGGCCGCCGTCTTGCCGATTCATTATCCCCGCGCGTTGCTGCGCGCCTACGGCATCTGTCCGGTGGAGATCTGGGGGCCTCCCGGTGTGGACCCGGCTGCCGGCAATAGCCACTTCCAGGCATACACCTGTGCGATCGTGCGCCACGCGACCTCGCTGCTGGTCGGCCCGGCCGCTCAGAGTGTAGACCTCATCCTGGTCCCGCACACCTGCGATGCTCTGCAGGGGATGGGCTCGGTCCTGAGAGACTTCATCGAACCCGAGCAGCCGGTGGTCACCCTTTACCACCCCCGTGGCCGACGGGACTCGGACAAGGCCTTCTTGGTGCGCGAGCTCAAACGACTCGCGGGTGAGCTCGGCGAGATCACCGGCAAGAACCCGGGCGAAGCGGGGCTCATGAAGGCCATCGACATCGAGGAGGAGGCGACCCAACTTCTTGCCGACCTCTGCGGCGACCGCAAGACCTTTGGTTTGAGCGACCGCGAGTTCTACGCCCTGGTGCGCTCGCGCGAGTACCTGCCGGCCGAGCAGTTCATAGAGCTGGCCCGTACGGTACCGAAGGATGGCTCCGGCCATAGCGGGGTTGCCTTGATGCTGAGCGGAATCGTGCCCGAGCCGATGGACGTCTTCGACCGAATAAACGAGGTCGGCGCCTGGGTGATAGATGACGATCTCGCTTGTGGTAGCCGTCGGGCCTATATTCCGACTTCCGGCAGTGACCCATTCGAGCGGCTCGCAGAGTCGCTGCTCTCGATGCCGCCCTGTCCGACCGTGGGCTCGCCGATTAGCGAGAGGGCGCGCTACCTATGCGACCGCATGAAGGCCAGCGGCGCGCGCGGCATGCTCGTCTACGATGTGAAGTTCTGCGAGCCGGAGCTTTTCGATCTGCCTCTGCTGCGCGAGGAACTCGACACCGCCGGCATCCCTCTTCTTCACGTCGAGTACGAGATGGGCTCTGCTGTCTCTCAGCAGGCCCTGACGCGAATCGAAGCTTTCGTGGAGATGTTGCAATGAGCGGTTCAGCGACGTTTGCCTATTACGTAAACTACAACCTTCTCGGTAAGGCTTTTCTCCGCTACTCGCGCTGGCAAGACGAGCGCAACATCGCAAAAGCCGCCGCTGGCGGCGACAATCTTCTTGCCGGGCCGTTGCATGGTACGGCGCGCATGAAGGAGCTCATGTCGCGCCACTACCTGGCCGGCCGTTATGCCAACGGAGTGAAGAAAGTCGCGTGGGTCACCTCCGGCGCGCCGACCGAGGTCCTGCAGGCTCTCGATTTTCTGCTGATCTATCCGGAGAACCACGCCGCGCTGTGCGGGGCGCGCAGGAAGGCGGTGGAGATGTCTACAGAGGCCGAGAACGCCGGCTACTCGCGCGACACCTGCTCGTATGCGCGCACGGACATAGGGGCGTTATTGTCGGGCAAGACACCGGTGGCGAAGCTGCCCAAGCCCGATCTCTTGCTTTGCTGCACGAACATCTGCCAGACGGTCTACTACTGGTACCGGGTTCTTGCCGAGCATTTCCAGGTACCGCTG
>PIVZ01000151.1 GCA_003354045.1 bacterium | reverse complement strand
CAAGATCCAGATCAAGGACGCTGTGGCTGTCACCGATCGCAAGATCACCTTTGCCACCAAGGGCCCCGAGATAGTCAGCGCGCCGCTCGACAGCACCGGCGATCCGCGTTGCAGTGCACCGGGTGGCGGCGGGGCGACTCTCGACGTCTTCAGCACCGGCGGCTCCGGTGAGAGCGTGAGTATCTCGCTGCCGTGCGCAAGGTGGCAGACGATCGGGCCTGAGGACAAGCGCAAGGGCTACAAGTACAAGGACAAGGACCAGGCCGACGGACCTTGTCAGAAAGTCCAGATCAAGAACGCCAAGAGCTTGAAGCTCGCCTGCTCGGGGAAGACTCCGGCCAGCCCGCTCAACTACGATCTGACCACCGGCGAAGGGAGCGTCGGCGTGATCTTGACTACCGGGGATCTGGGCTACTGCGCCGAGTTCACGGCCGGCACCGTGCGTGGCGACGATGCCACGGGATTCAAGGCCAAGGGCGGCCCGGTGCCGCTCGACTGTCCGTCGCCCTAGTAGGTGCAGCCGAATGGCGACCCTTCGCTGACGGTCGTTGGCGAAGGGCGCGCCACGCTTGCCGAGAAACGTCGTATTCCTTGCCGCTTGCTGAACTGGCGCTCTGTGAATCCGCGTAGAAGAAAGGCTGGCCCGGCGGTCGCGTTGCCGCTCGTGGCGCCTGGGGGCCTGCTGCTCACGTTTGACGAAGCCACCGATAACACTGTAATAACGTGTTGCTCTGTCGCGTCCCGAGGGGGGAGTGCCATGGGGCGTGGGGAATGAGCGCAAATTATCGCTTTGTCTGAGGCTGTTCTACCGTACCCCATCAACGGGGGGACTTTGAGATGAGAGAGGGGCTCGTCCAGATCGGCCACGTGGTTTCGGTCTCGGGATCGCGCGTGTCCGCCCTTTTCCGCAACGGTGAGGGCAAGCAGGTCGATGTGCAGGTCGGCGCCCTGGTGAAAATACCCACGGCTGGCGCGATGGCCTTCGGCTTGATCAGCAGCGTCAAGACGGAGGATCCATCCTGGCCGCCGCGAGACACCGAAAAGCGGTTCTTCGAGCTCGAGTTGCTCGGAGAGGCCCTCGACGCAGACGATGGCAACCCGGGCACGATTTTTCAGCGGGGGGTCTCGATCCACCCGTCGCTCGGGTCCGAGGTGTGCGCCGCGACTCGCGAGGACCTCAAGCACGTTTACGCGCGGCCGAGGGCGTCGAACGTGCGCGTCGGGACGATTCATCAGGACCGGACGCTGCCGGCTTTCGTGACCACGGACGATCTTCTCGGTAAGCATTTCGCAGTTCTCGGGACCTCGGGTGCGGGTAAATCGTGCTCCGTCGCTTTGATTCTCAGAGCGATCCTCCGGGAGCACCCCAACGGGCACGTCGTCCTCATCGATCCGCATAACGAGTACTCTCAGGCGTTCGGTGACAAGGCCGAGATAGTCTCTCCCGCCACGCTGCAGATGCCGTACTGGCTCCTCAACTTCGAAGAGAGCGTGGAGGTCATGGTCGGACCGGACGCGAGCAGGAGAGAGGCCGAGGCCGGGATCCTCAAGGCGGCCATACTCGATGCCAAGCTCAAGTTTGCGGGTGATGCGGCCGATAAGTCGAGCATCACCGTGGACACACCGATGCCGTACCGCATGGAATCGGTGCTGCGCACCATCGACGATGCGATGGGCATGCTCGACAAACCGGAATCGTCCGCGCCCTACCTCAGGCTGAAGGCACGGATAGACAGTCTGAGCACGGACACCCGCTTCGATTTCATGTTCTCGCGGCTGTTCATAAGCGACACGATGGCGGACGTCGTATCGCGTGTTCTGCGCATCCCGGTGACGGGCAGGCCCATCACCATAGTGGACCTCTCGGGTGTTCCCTCCGAGGTGGTTGACGCGCTGGTTTCGATGCTGTGCCGTATGATCTTCGACTTTGCGCTATGGAGCGTGCGGGAGCGAGGCGTGCCGGTGCTGCTCGTGTGCGAGGAAGCCCACCGCTACGTTCCGCGTGATGACGCGCCGATATTTGCCTCCACCAAAGGGGCGATCGCGCGCATAGCCAAGGAGGGCAGGAAGTACGGCGTTTCTCTGTGTCTGGTGACGCAAAGGCCGTCAGAGCTTTCGGCGAGCGTGCTCTCCCAGTGCAACACTCTTTTCGCGCTGCGCATGAGCAATCAGACCGACCAGGAGTTCGTCTCCAGGGCCATGCCGGACGGTGCTCTCGGCCTGCTCAACTCGTTGCCGGCGTTGCGTACCCAGGAGGCAATCGTCGTGGGGGAGGGCGTGTCCGTACCGGTCCGACTCCGTTTCGATGACCTGGAGGACGAGCAGCGGCCGCGCAGTGGCACGGCATCTTTCTCGGCGGGTTGGCAGACCGATCGCGGTCAACTCGACTTCATCGCAGAGACCATCGACCGCTGGCGCCGCCAGCAACGCTGAACAACCTCTCAACCGACGTTTCCATCGAGGGCTCACTTGGTGTAGATATGTGTAACTACGCCTAACGGCCGAGGGGGAGGCACCATGGCATTCATCGAAGTAGTATCGCCAAAACGGGCAGACCCGGAAACGGAAGACGTTTACCGTTACATGGCAGAGGTCAGCGGCCAGGGGATGGTGGCCAAGATCGTCCAGATGTTCAGCCTGCGTCCAGGTTCGATGCGCAGAATGATCCGCACCTGGGAGCTCACCTTGTGGGTAGGTGATGAGCCGCGCGCAAGTCGCGAGCTGGTGGCTTCCGTAGTATCGAGGCTCAACGACTGCCACTATTGAACTGACGGCCATGAGGCATTCCTGCAGGCTGCAGGAGGACAGGCCAGTCGTGTCGCAAGACTGATCGACGGTAGCGCCGCCAATGTCTCTGCGATCGAGCGTGCGCTCGTCGAGTTGGCGCGAAAAACGGTAGAGACGCCCAAACTGCTCGCGACCTCGGACTTGGATCGACTGCGTGAGCTGGTAGGCGAGGGGGCTGCAGACTACGCGATGGTGGCCAGCGCCTTCCACTTCGTCAATCGCATTGCCGATCTGCTCCACGTGGATTCTGAGGGGCTTCCCGAGTCGCTACGCAGGTTCGAGACCGTAAGACGCCTGGCCGTTCGCGCGTTGGGCGCGGGGATGGCCAGGATGGATTTGGCTAATCGCGACTACGGCAAGAGCTATGAGACCGCGCTGACCGAGATGGAGCCCGTGTTCACGCGCGCCCTCGGCCAGGCTCCTGGGGGCCACTTCGAGTGCGTGCGGGAACGGCCGAAGCTCATCGAGGTGGTTCGCCTGGCTCTCGAAGAACGCGACGAGCGAAGCACGCTCGATCGGGCTACGCTGTGCATGGTCCACGGCGCAGTCGAGGAAGCGTTGCCGAGCTGTGCCGAGGACTCGCAGGGGTTCCACGTTCGCCCAGCAGACCCGGTCGAGGCCTTCGCATTCGTGGGGACGCGCTACGCGAGCAGAACTACGGAGAAGATGATCGAGGCGCTACGAGAGGCGGGCTACGACGACATCGGCGTTTTGGACCTGGCCACGGCAATCGCCGACGCCAACCTGTGGGCGCGTTTGCACCGGCTGCTGGGGCTGGCGCCGGAGATCTTTCGACTCGAGACTCTTTCTGCGGCCGAGGCCGTTGCCTGATTGGCGGTGTGCTTGCTCAGTTGTGGCGGGCGAGCCAGGCAAGAGTCAAGAATCCGAGTATCATCAAAGTCGTTTCGATCACTGGACAAGCTCCGGCGGTTTACGTGTTCGAATAGTTTTGACGTTGCCAGGGCCGTGCCAACCGCTAGGGGGGGGGTAAGAGCGCCTGTCGCCCACGCCGCTGGGTGGTAGACCTACCCCAGTGAGCCGCGATGTTTCGATTACTTATGAGACCGCGTCTCAGTTTGAGGTCTCAAAACGAGATAGCCGGGTCGGTCGTGGTCGGTGAGGCTGCAGGATGCGAGCTGCGCCTCTTCCTAACTGACTGAATGAACAGTATGTTTCGTCCGCCGTCCGATCGCGCCGGGGTCGGCGGGCTTGGCACGGCTCTGGCTGTAGCAGTGACCATGGGCGCGCGCTGCAGAGTGCTTCTGGTTGACGATGAGACTGACAACCAGAGGCTGATAACACATCTTCTATGTGCCGAAGGGATAGAGGTGACCGTCGCGGACGATGGCTGGAAAGGCTTCGAGGAGGCCCTTTCAGCGTTTCGTGAGGGGTGGTCTTTCGACGTTATTCTCATGGACCTGCAGTTGCCCGAGCTCGATGGATGCGCGACCACGGCGCTCCTGCGCGCCACGGGCTACAGTGGTTCGATCGTGGCCCTTTCGGCGACCGACGAGGCCTCCGCCCGCGAAGGGTGCCTTGCCGCCGGTTGCGACGCGTTCGCGAGCAAGCCCATCACCCGCAGCGATCTGCTTTCCCTGGTAGGCAAGTATACGGCCGCTACGCGCAGCAACGCCGCGTGAGCGGCCGGGCCTCCAGGTCGTTCACCCTTTGAACGTGCTTGCGCCGAAGTCTCCGAACGGTTCGTCTCGTTCGCGAACGGCCTCTTTGAAGCCTGCCTCGGCCGCGCGTTGCTGAAACGCGTACCCTTCCTTCGTGTGCCGGGTAATACCATCGAGTATCGTCCCGAGAGCCTGCGTGGGTTGGAGACCGGCCGCGAGCACGGTTTGGTTCACCAGCATCTTCATCATGATGAGTTGATTGACAGGCACGCGTGCGATGCGTGTGAGCAGGATCTCGAATCGCTCGTCGAGCTCATCCGCCGGCGCGCACTCGGTGGCCAGCCCCCACTCGACTGCCTCGCGGCCGCTCAGGCAGTCTCCGGTGAACAGTAGACGCTTGGTCTTCTCGATGCCGATGCGGAAGGCCCACACCGAGGTCGTCGGCGATCCCCACACCCGCGCGGGTGGATAGCCTATCTTGGCATCCTCGGCGATGACCAGGAGGTCGGAGCAAAGGGCCATATCGGTCCCGCCGGCTACGCAGAAGCCGTGTACTTTGACGACCACCGGCTTGTTGGCGTGAAACAGGCTCATGAAGCCGCGGACGTTGCGCGACATCATCTGGTAATCGACGATCGGGTCCCATACCGCCTCAGGATCGTGGTTGGCGGCGGTAACCTTCGGGTCGAGCGGCGAGCCCTCGGGCGCCTGCGGGGAGCCAAATCCCGGGCGTTCCTCGTCGGTCATGCGCTCGGCGCTGGCGACCAAGTCGTATCCACCGCAGAACCCCTTGCCGTTGCCGGAAAGGGCGATCACGTGGACGTTGGGGTCGAGGTCGGCGCGCTCTACACACTCGGCCAGTTCGCGCGGCATCTCCAGGTTTATCCCGTTGCCGCGGGCCGGTCTGTTCAATGTAACGCGCGCGATGCGGCCGGTTACCTCGTATGTCATTGTCTTCGGGTCATCCATAGCGTCTTCTCCAACGGACTTTCGGTATCGACGAATGCCCCCTCGCGGGCCCCGCAGACAAATATCTCAGGGTAGGTGCGCAGGCGATCAGGTGCCGGCCGACCACACGGCGTGCGCCAGGAAGGCCGCAGCAGTACCGTTGCGCTCGGCAATAATGCCGAGGGCCAGCCCGGAGACGATTCCAAGTACAGGGTCGAAGGGGCATACGATCACGGTCCAGACCAACGCGGCGGGGATGACACCGGCGCGGCGCTGCAAGGTGCCGCGGAAGAACATCGTGTGGCCGAGCAGTATCAGTCCCCTGCTCGGCCAGGCGGCGGCCGACCCGGTGATTGCCGCGCCAAGGCGCTCTTGGAAGGGTAACATCCACTCGGCTGCGGGCAGGCCGGTTTCCAAGCGGCCGGCAAACGCGAGCGCTACGCCGACCAGCAATGCCGGAATAAGGCTGCCGGCCGTGCGTGCCACCGGTAGCACGCCCTCTCTTGCGCTCGCCGTAAGCGAGCACAAGACGAGCAACAGCCCTCCGGCGGCGAGCGAAGCGTTGGTGAATGGAGCCACATTCGGGTTCCCGGCAACCACCCACACCCCCGGCCCGGCCACGGACAGCCACCACGCGATGGCGGCGACCAGGCTCAGCGCCACTGCGCCGCGCCCCAGAGAGGCCGCGTCGGCATCGAGCCGGTCGAGGTCGCGGCCTGTCGCCGTGAGCAGGGCCGCGACAGAAACTCCGGTTCCAGCGGTCACCACGCAGGCGGCGACCGGTCCTTGCAGGACGTTGCCGGCTAACAGCAGCGCACCGCCCACCGGGACGGCTGCTGCGAGCAGTGGATTGATCGGAACCAGCGACCAGGCCACGATCGCCATTCCAACCGACACGGCCGGGATCACTCTCATGGGCGCGGCGGCTCCTCCCACCACGTCATCGACGCCGCGTACCAGCCAAAGGCCAAGTGCGACGCCTGCGCCGGCAAACAGGGGCAGGCCGGCAAGCCACCATCCCACGCTCTGCACGCCGGTAATACATGCCGCCGCCGCGGCCAGCAGCGCGCCGACGCTAGCCGCCAGCGTCCATGCCAACCACTTGCCGCCGATCAGTTCGCCCCGTGAGATGCCGGCCGACATCAAGACCTCCAGAGTGCGCCGTGCGCGCTCGCCGGGAAGCGCCTCGGCGAGCGGGCCGGTCAGCAGAGACACGGCCAGCAGGGCGATCAGCAGCGAACGATCGGGAAGCGTTATGGGAGGCCGGAAACGGCGCACTTCGAGCTTTACCTCGCCGGGCAGGGTGTCGAGTGCGGCTCGTAGCTCAGGCGGCACGTAGGGTGCCCGGACGCGGACCGGCGGACCTTCGGAAAGGAAGAACCTCGTGCCCGTAGTCACTTCGAACACGTCCGCCAGAGAAGGCGGCACTGTTCCGTCCACGGCGATCTTCTCTCGCGGCGCCACTTCTGCCGTCGCTTGACCGGCCGTCGTGTCGTCGCCGCCGGAAAGCGGCATCGCCGCGGCGGGAACGAGAAGCGCCAGTGCGAGGGCGGGGAGGCGGTACCATCGCTTGCCGGAGGCCCGCTGGCGCAAATCGCGGTACGCGACCGCCCACACCCGCGCCGGCCTCATGCGTGCTCCGTACGGCCGAAGGCGAGGGTGCCGCCGACCAGGACGGCTGCGACGCCGGCTATCACCACCGGCGATGGGTCGCCTCCACCGAGAAAGGCTCCGAGAGACCCCACCGGCAGCCAACGCCCCATTTCCGGCCACGCCCAGCCGGCGCCGAGGACGCCCATGGTGATTGCCAGGGCACGAGATAGCGGGGCCGAGAATCCCCTGTCGGCTTTCATACCGCACATCGCGATCACGCCACAGGTTCCACCGGTCATGGCTGCAACGGTGCCGTGGAAGATCCAGCGACCGACTTCGTCAATGGGCAGCAGCGAGTGAATCAACAGCAGTGTGGTGCCGAGGGCCGGCGCCAGGATGAACGTAAGAGCCAGCAAGCGGGCCGCTCCGTGCATCCAGAAGGGAACCGGCAGCGCGAGCTCACTCTCGAGGCAGCCGCTGTCACGATCGCGGAAAACGGCCCCCGCCCCCATGACGACCCCGTAGAGAGTGAACAGAAGTGAGATGAGGCCGGCCATGAGACCGGCCTGTCTGTCCACGTCGGTAGGCCGCGCCTCCACCGGCGGCACGTCGATACGCCAGCGCGCCGCGGCGAAATCGCGCATGGCCGCTTCAATGCGTAGCGAGCCTCTACCCGGCCAGCTTCGGCCGAACACCCATCTGCCGTCTTCCTTCCATACGCTGCGCGTCGCGCGACCTTCTTCGACGGCCGCGTGCGGATCCGGATCGAAAATGACGGTCAAGTCTGCCGCCTGCAACGCTGTCACGAGCTCCGCGTGCGAGACGTGTACGGGAGGCGACGTTCCCCACATGGCGTAGGCGCCGGCGGTTCCCACCAGCGCCAGCGAGCAGAACAGGCCCGGCCACAGGAGGGCGCGAACTACGAGCCCTTCGCGCAGAAAACGCAGCACCACCGCCATCGTCAGCGTGAGCGTCCGCGTGATTCGGGTCATGCGGACGTTTCCGAGATGAGCGAGAGGAAGGCATCACCGAGGTCGTTCATGCCCGTAGTGGCGAAGATCTCATCGAGCGACCCCTCCGCGACGATCTTGCCCGCGCTCACGATCCCGAGGCGATCACAGAGATTCTCGACTTCGCTCATGATGTGCGACGAGACGATGACGCTACGTCCTTCCTTGGCGAATCCGCGTAGTAGACCGAGAACCTCGCGCCGCCCGGCAACGTCGAGGCCGTCGGTCGGCTCGTCGAGAAGCAGCACGGGGGGGTCATGAACGAGCGCGCGGGCAAGCACGATACGGCGCTTCATACCCGTGGACAGCGAGGAGCACGCTGAATGCGCGTATGAGGCGGCGCCGAGCCGTTCGAGGAGCGCCAGGGCACGTGCGTCAGGATCGTCCATTCCCTGGATGCGGGCGAACATCGATATCGTCTCCATCGCTGTGAGCCGCTCGGGGAGCCCGGCCTCGGCCGGAACGTACGCGAGCCGCGAACGCGCTCGTACCGGTTCGGCTCTGGCATCGACTCCGTCAATGATCACCGAGCCCCCGTCGGGACGGAGCAGGGTGGCGAGTAGTCGCAGCGTAGTCGTCTTGCCGGCGCCGTTGGGACCGATGAGTCCGTAGATCTCGCCGCGCTCGACGCGCAGTGAAAGGCCGGCGACCGCTTCCACTCTCCCGCGCGCAGGATCTTCGAACGCACGCGCCAGTTTCTCGACTACTAGCATCTGATCAATCTACTATCGTGTCGCGGCAGTTCCAAGGTTGCTACCGGGCCAGCCAACTGGAAGCATGTTGTCGATGGCATGTGCGTGGCGAGCGGCCCTCCGGTATGGCCGGCCGAGGGGCACCTTTAGGGCGTGCTAAAACGCCGACGCGCGGGCATGGCGCTCGAATGGCGGATGCCGGCAGGGAAGCGCGCCTGTGCAATGCCGGCCGTGCAGTCGGATCTACATGAGGTCACCGAAGAGAAAGCTGTAGTGAAACGCTCGCCTTCGAAAACGGGCTTTGCGCTTACGGCGCTGGTTGCGGGTCTCGCGCCCATCGTCGTGGCGGCGCACGCCTTTGGCGCCACGGTGACGATCCTGAACTTCGACGGGGGAGGAGAGGGGTTCAACGACCCAACGGCGGCTACGCCGGTCGGCGGCAACCCCGGCACGACGATCGGAGATCAACGCTTGATCGCTGCACAGTACGCCGCCGATCTGTGGGGTGCCATCTTGCAGAGCGACGTCGAGATCGAGGTCGGTGCAAGATTCAACAGTCTCGAGTGCGACGAGAGCAGTGCGGTGCTGGGGTGGGCGACGTCGACCTGCGTCCATTTCAACTTCTCGGGCGCACCACTTGCAAATGTGCTCTATCCGGCGGCGTTGGCCAACCGCATAGCGAGCACCGACCTGTGTGCGCCCGGCACTTGCCCCCCGGATGTGTGTCGGACCTACGACATCAGTGCGACCTGCAACAGCGAGCTGGGCACTACCTGTCCGTTTCCTCTTCCG
>PIVZ01000728.1 GCA_003354045.1 bacterium | reverse complement strand
CCGGCCAGTCTTCCCGGTCCACCGCGGGTGCGGGGTTGAGCGAGAACGCGATCGTTACCAGCGCACCGACGATGACTGCCGCGGATATCGGCAGCCCCGAGACGGCGGCTATGGCGCCTAGCAGTGTCACCAACGCAACGGACAGGGCGAAAGCCCGAGCGGGGACGGCCGAGCTACGTTCCAGCGCGTCGTGACTACCGAACCGCTCGGAGAGGATCTCGCCGAGTGCGGGGCTGCGCGGCGGCAGCCGGTCGCGCGCGACCGTTCGCCAGTCGCGCGGTACAGGCGGCTTTGCAGAGAGTGGATGAAAGCACAGACCGGCCACGCGCAGCACGCGCTCCAGTTGCAGGCCGGGAAGCACGAGGACGGCCACGAAAGCCGCAAGGCCGCACAGCCATTCGACGGCGCCGCCGGCAGTCGTCGTGAAAACGCGGGCTCCGCAGGCCACCAACCACACGAGGCATACCGCCACCGTCGGGACTATGCGCGACCTTCCGTTCATTTCTTTTCAGACTCGGCCGGCAGGAAACTGATCTCCATGTCGCGCAGCTTGGCGAAGGGAAGGAAGTCGGACGCCACGGCAATACGCAGTTCGTCCACCGGTTCCTCCGGCAATGCAAAGCGCAGCGGTTCGCCCTCTGCGACTCGCCTGCTGGTTCTCCTCACCCACCACCTGCGGCCGCTGCGCAGGCCCTCGACCGACAGGCTGATCTCGTCCGTGGCGCGGCCGAGGAAGGGGGTGACAGTCAGGCTTCGCGGCAGCAGCCGCAACCTTGCGGAGGCGGTACCCGCGGTGACCGTGCACAACAGCCTCGGCGGCTCGGCCAGCCATGGTACTCGGCTTGGCAGGTGTAGAAAGTAAGGCTTCATTGCGGCGCGCGGTGCGCAATACACCGAGAATCGATCGTCTCTGCCGGACAAGACCTCGTGGAGAGAAACCGTCACGGCATTTGGCGCTGGCGATCCCGCCGCCAAGCGGTGTAGCTGTTCGGCCGGGTCGGGTACGCCGGCGTCGAACTCACAGAGCCAGAAGCCGCGGCTCTTGAATACCCTCTTGCCGCAGTGCCGCTCGGCTGCGGCTCCGGGCGCGAACAGAAGATGGGTCGGCGCCGGCCAACCACGCCGGGCCTCCCAGCTTCCGTGCATCACTGCGGCTCGAGCGCGCAGGCGCAGCTCGCCCACCTCACGCGATCCCGAGAAGACGACTGTAGCCCGGTCTCCTGCGGCCAGCACGCGTCTGCCGGTCACCGCAGGGATTCTGTCGCTGATATCTGACGGCGCAGCTATTACGGCGTCCGGCGCGAGGCTGGCGATTGTGTCGAGCGCCCTTCTGGCCGGTCCTTCGGCGGGAAGCGCGAGCGCCATTCGGTTGGAACCGACGCGTACATCGACCGAGGCGATTGCCGAGGGCAGCGCTATCGCTACCAGTATCAGCGGGACGATCCACGCGAGACGTCTGAGGGGACGGGCCGCCGCTTCGGCCACGATGGCTACCAGGGGCGCGAAGGGCACGACCCACAGCAAGCGATGGACCATCCACGGCAAGATGAAGCCACCCGCAACTACGGCAAGCGGTGGGACGAAAGCGAAAGCGAGAGGTATGACAGTGGCAGGCACGAGGTAGTTGCGCTCTTCGGGCCGGCGCCTGAGCGCGAGCGGCAGACCCAGCAGTGCCACGAGCGTCAACGGGTGCATGAAGAGCAGCCACGGTTGCACGACGTAGCTGCCGCCCTCGAGGAGAAAGAGACGGTCATGGCGCAGGTGTACGCGCACCACGGGGTGGTCGGGCGTCTCCAGGCTCGCGCCCGTATCGCCGAGGTAAGTGCGGGAGGCAAAGCCGGTGTAGGTTGGATAGAGCGCCCCGAGCGCAAGCACGCATACCAGGACGGCCGCGCGTCCGCGCCCGCACAGACCACTGAGTGTGCATAGCACCAGGTAGGGGACCAGCAGCAAGAGCGCGAAGGCGTAGATGAGAGCATGGCAGGTGCCGAGCGCTACCGTGGCGGCTGCCAGCAACCACAGCCAACACCGGTCCCCGTCTCGCACCGCGCGGATGAAGGTGCCGACAACGACCGGCGCCAGCACCATCAAGGCGTAGAACTTGTCCTCGGGTATGCGCGTGAGAATTGGAAACAGGTATCCCGTCCACAGCAGCGCCGAGATGAGCACGCTCATCCACGCAGCGCGCCCGCGATCGAAGAGCGAGGTGGCGAAGAACAGCGCCGCCGAAAACGCTGCCGGCACCAGCAGCAGGGGACATACACGTTCGAAGAGCCAAACGGGATCCACGTTCGCCTGCCG
>PIVZ01001567.1 GCA_003354045.1 bacterium | reverse complement strand
CTCGGCTCGGTTGAACTCTTCGCGCACGTAGTCAGTGACCGACGTGTAAAGACGCGCCTCGGCGTCGGAGAGCTTGTAAGGCACAGTATAGGCGATGCGCTCGGGGAAGAGGGGGCGGCCGTCAAACTTGAGCAGGTTCTCCTTCACCATGCGGCGCATCAGGTCGGACACCTCGACCTGGTGCACTCCGTCTCGGAACTTCCCCTCGAAACGGTCACCGTCGAGGAGCGCGAGGAAAAGCTGGAAGTCCTCTTCTTTCCCATTGTGCGGCGTCGCCGTCATCAACAGGAAATGGCGCGTGAGCCGCGAGAGAAGCTGGCCGAGCCGATAGCGCTTCGTGTACTTGATCTCGCCGCCGAAGAAGGTCGCCGACATCTTGTGCGCCTCGTCGCAGACGACAAGGTCGTAGCGGCAGTCCGGCGCACTGAGCTGCGCCTGCACATCTTCGTTGCGCGACAGCTTGTCGAGCCGAGCGATGGTCAGGTCGTTCTCCAGGAACCAGTTCCCGGTACGGGCGGCTTCAAGCTTGTCGTTGGTGAGGATCTCGATTTCGCCGATG
>PIVZ01000150.1 GCA_003354045.1 bacterium | reverse complement strand
TCAAGCCCTCGCGCGGCGGCATCTCGTTGGGGCCTGACTACGGCTGCTACTGGCAGGGACTGGTGATCTCCCACGTCGTCAGCCGTTCGGTGCGCGATACCGCAGCGGTGCTCGATGTGGTGTCGGGCCCGATGCCGGGCGATCCTTACTTCGCGCCGCCGCCCGAGCGGCCGTTCAGAGAGCTACTCGGGCAGCGCCTGGAGCCGCTGCGCATCGGATTGCTGGCCGGTCCCGTGGGTGTGGCTGACACCATCGACCCGGAGTGCGCGGAGGCGGTAGTGGCGACGGGAAGGCTGCTCGAGTCGCTGGGCCACCACGTAGAGGTGTCCCATCCTGCGGCACTCGACGATGCCGAGTTCGGCAACAAGTTTACCACCATCGTTTCTTCTTGGACCGCCGCCTCGCTGGAGGAGTGGGGGGAGACGATCGGCACGGAGGTGACCCTCGATGCGGTGGAACCGGCCACCAGGACCTTTGCCGAGATGGGCCGTGCCACCGGTGCGGCAGCCTACATTGACACCGTGAAGTGGATCCACCGCTACACACGGCGCATGGCCGCTTGGTTTGAAGACGGCTTCGATGTGCTGGTCTCGCCGACCATCGCCGCGCTTCCCCCAAGGCTCGGCGAGCTGAAGCCACCTCCCGACGACCCGATGGCCATCCTCCCCAAGCTCTTTCAGATGATCCCGTACACTCCCCCATTCAACGTCACCGGCCAGCCGGCCATGTCGTTGCCGCTGCACTGGAGCAAGGACGGGCTGCCCGTGGGCGTACAGCTGGTGGCTGCCTATCCGCGCGACGACCTACTCATCGGTCTTGCCGCACAGCTGGAAGAGGCCCAGCCTTGGGCCGACCGCCGGCCGCCGGTATTCGCCTGAGTAGGAGCGGGGCGCCGCAAGCTAGGAGAGCAGCCGAAAGTAACGTTCGAAGATTCGCTTTACCGTCGGGGTGAGCTTGGTGCGCCGCCAGGCGTCGGCGGCTTTTTTGACGACCTCACCTTGGGTGGGGTAGGGGTGGATGGTCGCGGCTATCTTGCCGAGGCCGATGCCGGCGGTCATGGCAAGGGCAAGCTCGCCGATCACGTCGCCGGCATGTTCGGCAACCAGGGTAGCCCCCATGATCTTGTCGCTGCCTTTTTTTACGTGCACGCGCAGGAAGCCCTCGTCTTGCCCGTCGAGAACGGCGCGGTCCACATCGGCGAGCGGGACGGTGATAGTGTCCATCTCGATACCTTGGGCGGCGGCTTCGTGCTCGGAGATGCCGACGTGCGCCAGCTCCGGGCTCGTGTACGTGCACCAGGGGATTACCAACCGGTCGGCGCGCGCGCGCCCGAAGAACAGCGCATTCTGGATCACGATGCGCGCCATGGCATCGGCCGCATGGGTGAACTTGTAGGCGGAAGCCACGTCGCCGGCCGCATAGATCTTTCGATTGGTCGTGCGCAGCCGCTCGTCTACCTCGACGCCGGTCCGCGAGTCGTAGTTGACTCCGGCTGCCTCCAGTCCCATGCCCTCTACATTGGGCGCGCGTCCCACCCCGACCAGGACGGCGTCGGCCACGACGGCCTCATAGCTGCCTTCCCGTTCGTAGCGAAGCGTCTTGCCGTCGGTGCCGGCCTTGGCGGAATCGATTCGCGCATTCGGGATGTAGCGAACGCCGTCACGCACCATCGCTGCCTGGACGATTGCCGCGGCCTCCGCGTTCTCTCTCGGCAGTAGTTGGTCGCCGGCATCCAAGATCGTTACCTCGCTGCCGAATCGCGCGAAGGCCTGCGCCATCTCGCAGCCGATCGGCCCTGCCCCGATGACAGCGAGTCGCCGAGGCAGCTCCTCGAGCGAGAATATCGTCTCGTTCGTGAGATAGCCGGTCTCTTCGAGACCCTCTATCGGTAGCCCGACCGCGCGGGCCCCGGTGGCGATGACGGCGCGGCGAAAGCGCAGCCGTTCGCCGTCTACCTCGATCTCTTGCGGCGAGACAAAACGTCCGTGGCCGAGGAAGACATCGATTCCGAGGTCCCTGAAACGGGCGGCGCTGTCGTTGGGGCTTATGCCCGCGCGCAGGCGACGCATCCTTTCCATCACAGCCGCGAAGTCCCCTTCTCCACCGGCGATCGGGGCGCCGAACTCGTCGCCATGGCGGGCATCGTGCCAGGCGCGCGCGGCGCGGATCACACCCTTGGATGGAACGCAGCCGACGTTCAGGCAGTCTCCCCCGAGCAAATTGCGTTCGATGAGGGCAACCCGCGCACCAAGTCCGGCCGCGCCCGCCGCCGAGACCAGCCCGGCCGTGCCGCCGCCGATTACGATCAGATGGTAGCGGCCGGCCGGCTCCGGGTTCTCCCACGCGGGAGGATGAACGTTGCCCAGTAAGGCGCGGTTGTGCTCATCGAACGGTAACAGCTCGGGACCTGGCTCATGCAGGTTCATGGGTGACTTCCTCGAGAGCCCGCTTGGCGGTGCGTGTGACCACGGTGGTAACCGCCACGGTGGCGGCCAATCCGAGCAGGAGCACGGCGTAGTAGCCGGCTCCTCGCGCCGCTGCCGCACCGCCCGCGAGAGCGGCAACATCGCCGGCCAGCTTGCCATAGTAAACGTAGAGAACAGTACCTGGCAGCATCCCGACGGAAGCGACCACATAGTCGAGGAAGCGCACCTTGGTGAGGCCGAGTGCGTAATTGAGAAGGTTGAAAGGAAACAGCGGCGAGAGGCGCAGGAGAAAGACGATCTTGCGGCCGGACACGCCTACCGCGCGGTCAATGGCGGCAAAGCTCTCGTTGCCGGCGAGCCTGCTCTCGATGGCCTCGCGTGCCAGGTGCCGCGATACCAGGAAGGCAAGCGAGGCGCCGATCGTGGCCGAGATGAAGACGTAGGCCGTGCCCTTGGCAAGTCCGAATATTGCGCCTGCGGCAAGCGTGAGCACCGAACCGGGCACGAAGGCGACTGTAGCTACAGCATAGCCCGTTATGAAGACGACCGGCCCGAGCAGGCCGAGTCCTTCGACCCACTCTGCGAATTGCGGCAGGTAGCCTCCGGCCTGACGGCCGACCACTACCAGCAATACGATGGCCAGCAGTGCCGCGGCCAGTTTGGAGGCGCTCGCCAGCCGGGCCGAGTGCTGCTCGTCGAGGTTGGTTGGATCCTCCACGTTGGTGCTGTCTATCATCGGTGATTCCCCGTATCGACCGTCCCGAGGCAAGCGTCATTGTCGCCCGCGGTGTCGTTTGAAATGGCTTTCACTTTGGCATTACGAGCGCGCGGGTGGGGAGTTACGGTGGGCTCGAGGAATGGCGGGCCTGGTTAGCGCGGGACGGATTGCCGCCTGGTCGCTGCCGATAGTGGTCCGGGCTCCAATCGAAGGGAAGTTTCGCGATCGGAGCGAACAGCCGATAGTATTAACGCTGCCGTTGCCTTTCGGCCTGCGTACGGGGGCCGACCGCTGCCGCGGCGAAGCTCGGGTTATGAAGTCGTCACGTATACCGATATGGGCCTGGCTCGCACTGGCGGTGGCCGTGGGCGCCAACCAGGTCGCGTCCGTGGCCACCTGGTTCACGGTGGACCTCATGGGCGGGGTCTCGGAGCTTGCCACGGAGGCGCGCCGGATGGAGCTGGCGATAGTCCCGTACTTTTCCGCGTCGCTCTACCTCGTCCTTGTGCCGCTACTTACCTACTACATGTGGCCGGTGGTGGGCTACTTCCGGGAGGGTTGCCCGGGCGAGGCATCTCTACTCGTAAGGCGGCGCGCGATCAGCTCTCCCTTCGTGGTTGCGGCAGGAGGCTTTTGCGGCTGGCTCATCGGCGTGGTGTTCTTTCCGGCGTTCACGCTCGGGCGCTTCGGTACGTGGTCGGGCGACCTCATGTCCCAGCAGGTGCTCTCGCCTTTGATCAACGGCTTTCTTGCCGCGACCGTATCCTACGTGCTCCTGGATTGGGTCTTTCGCACGATGGTGGTGCCTCGGGTCTTTCCGGAGGGCCGTCTGGCCGAGGTGCCGGGAACGGTGTCGCTCGGCGTTCGCGGTCGCTCGTTCGTGTTTCTTACCGCGGTTGCCTTCGTGCCGCTGTTTACCATGCTCGGTCTCATACGCTCGGCTTCGGGAAGACTCGCCGAAGGCATGCCGGCGGGCGACCTACTCGCGAGGTTGATCGCCGCCAGCGAAATTACCTTCGTCGTCTATGTGGTGCTCGGAGTCGTGCTGACGCTCATCATAGCTCGCTTCGTCACCGGTCCGCTGGCGGAGTCGGCGGCGGCCCTGCGCCGCGTTCAGCAGGGCGACCTGGATGTCTCGTTGCAGGTGCAGTCTGGCGACGAGGTCGGAGTCCTGGAAGACGGCGTCAACGATATGGTTGCGGCGCTGCGCGACCGTGAGCGTATCCTGGAGGCCTTCGGCCGTGTGGTCGAGCCGACGGTAAGGGACCATTTGCTCTCGGGGCGCTACGACGAAGGCGGCGAGCTGCATGAGGTGTCCATACTGTTCTGTGACATCCGTGGCTTTACTTCGCTGTCCGAGAACAACCCGCCGCGAGAGGTGGTCGCTACGCTCAACGAATTCTTCACGGCCATGACCGACTGGGTGCGTGAGTGCGGCGGTTTCGTGGACAAGTTCATCGGGGACGCCTTGCTGGTCGTGTTCGGGTTGTTCGACGGTGGGGGCGACGGGCTCGACATCGCGAAAGGAGGTGGCGCGAGCCCGCGGGATGCTGCCGGCGCCGGAGCCGCGGTGCGTTGCGCGCTCGGCATGCGATCGCGGCTCGGCGAGCTCAACGCGGAGCGTGCGGCCGCGGGCAAGCCTCCACTGGCGGTGAGTGTGGCCGTTCACAGCGGCGAGGTGGTGGCAGGCACGATCGGTTCGGCCGGCCGCCACGAGTACACGGTCATCGGCGATACGGTCAATGTGGCTGCTCGGCTGGAACGGCTGAGCAAGGAGAAGGGGGACGGAGTACTGGTTTCCGAGGCCACCTACGATCGCGCGCGCGCGGCCGGCATCGAGGTCTCATCCGACGCCGCGGAGTCCGTCACCCTGCGCGGTCGCAGCGAACCGGTGCGCATCTTCCGGCTGACGTAAGACGAGACCTGACCCCATTTTGCTGACCCCCGCATCTTCCGGCTGACGTAGCTGGTGGAAAAGCACAAAAAACGGCGGCCTGCTCGTGTAAGCAGGCCGCCGCGTTTGGCTGCACCGGTCGTGCCGGCGCTTTCCGATTTTGCGTCCTACCTTCCGGAGAACTCCTTGTGCTGCAGATCGGCGTTGGGGCCCAGGCGGAGCTCGCGCACTGACCCGAGGAACGATCCGGTCCACACCGCCCCGTTGCCGATCTTGAACTTCCTGGCCGCCGGGCAGAAGAACGTACCGCCCCCTCCTATCGGCTCCTCTCCTTCACGCGGAGCGACCGGGTTCTCCTCGATTCCTTCAACCGAACGGCCGAAGCGACACTTCCTGCCTTTGCCATAGAAGAGCACGTTCTGCGGTTGCAGGGCATCTCCCGGGGCTCCGTCGCCCAAGATCACGTGCGAGCCGTACGAGATCTTCATGTTGCCCTCCGAGCGCAGGATCAGAACGTCCGTAGACAGACCTCTCAACGTCAGTGTCGAGCGCCCTCCCATCGTGAGCTTCTCGAGGTCGATGACGGCCAGACCCTGCCCGGTGATGTCGATCTCAGCCGACGTGGCGCGCTTGATCTTGTAGTTGCCCAAGCTGCCGGTCTGCGCGAGTCCGTCGAACAAGGTGGCGGCAGTTACCAACTGGTCCTGGTCGGTTTCGCACAGGCCGATGAGGGCGTGCGTACCGGTGGTGTCCACGTAGGTGCCCGGCGGCTCCTTCTCGATCCTCACGCCGCCGGCCACGGTCTTGAGCTCGGTGCCGGGAACCGGGGCGAGTCCGGCGGTCTTTATCCCCGTGCCGCCGGTGGCGATATCGCCGCCGAGGATGGAGCCGTCACGGAACTGCACCTCCGTGCCGGTGGCCGAGGTGATGGCGATGTTGACCGGGGTCTCTCCCCTGATCTTGCCGGTATCGCCGCACGTGTTGGCATCGACCAGTGAGCCGCGGTCGGTGCGCAGTCTGACCGTCTCGCCGGAGGCGCCGGCCACGGCGATCCAACGGCACGAGGCTGATAGGAAGGTCTCGCTCGTCGCCGTGCAGACGCCGGACTGGCACTCGGACGACAGCGTGCATGGGTCCGGAACGGCGCAATCGCCGCCTTCGTTGATCGGGTCGCCCACGCACTCGTCGGCGTCCTCGTCACAACTGCCCGATGTGCACTCGCCGTCAAGCGAGGTGCAGTCTACTGCCGCGACGCTCTGACAATCGGCGTTTACGTCACAGACCTCGGCGCCGTTGCAGTACTCGCCGTCGTCGCAGCCGGCGTCGTTGGGGACGTTGTCGCACTGATCGGTATCCTCGTTGCAGCTGTCGTCGGTGCAGTTGACTTCGTCGTTACAGTCTACGCTTGTGCCGGGCAGACAATCGGCGTTCATGTCGCAGGTCTCGGTGCCGTTGCAGTAGGCGCCGTCATCGCAGCTGGCGTTGTTGACGACGCTCTCACACTGATCGGTGGTTTCGTTGCAGCTGTCGTCGGTGCAGCCGACGCCGTCGTCGCAAGTGATCGCCGTGCCGGCCTGACAGTCGAGAACGTCGTCGCAGGTCTCGTCCCCGTTGCAGTAGTCGCCGTCGTCACAGTTGGCGTCGTCGCCGACGTTGTCGCACTGGTCGGTTTCCTCGTTGCAGCTATCGTCGGTGCAGCTCACAGCGTCGTCGCAGTCGATGGGCGTGCCGGTTTGACAATCGGCGTTTGCGTCACAGGTCTCGACCCCGGTGCAGTACAGTTCGTCGGTGCAGTTGCCGTCGTCGGGGACGTTGTCGCACTGGTCGGTGGTCTCGTTGCAGCTGTCGTTGGTACAGCCCACGCCGTCGCTGCAATCCACCCCCGCTCCCTGCAGGCAGCCGGCTTTCGGATCGCAGGACTCGGGACCGTTACAGTACTGGTTGTCGTCGCAGGAGAGCGGGCTGCCGGCGTTGCAGGTGCCGCCGCTGTCACAGGTCTCGTCGCCGTTGCAGACGTCGCCGTCGGGGCACGGCGTATTGGGCGGATCGAGTGTGCACTGTGAGGAGCAGCAATCGCCGTTTGCCGTGTTGCCGTCGTCACACTCCTCGGCTCCCTCGACGGCTTCGTTGCCGCACACGGCCAAGGTGGTGGAGGTCGTAGTAGAAGTGCTCGTCGTGGGCGGGACCGTCGAGGAGGTCGAGGGCGTGACGCGCCACATGCAGGTGTCCGTGCACGGGTTGACCGTCGTAGACGGGGAGGCCCGTCCGCCCCAGGGTTCGCATTCCTCGGCGTCACTGAGGAAGCCGTCGCCGCAGAAGGTGCAGGTCGAGCGGCAAGGGTTGCCGAAGGGTTCCGTCGGACTACCGGGTGGGTCGCAGCTCTCGCCCGGGTCCCACTGCCCGTTGCCGCAGAGGATCGGCTCTCCGCCGATTCCGGCAAACGCGAAGATGAAGGTGTTGGGCTGGCCCAGGTCAGGCCCACCCGGGACGTTCGGCTGCCCGAACGAGAATGCCTCGGCGCCCACGGCCACCACTGCCGCGGCTGCCGCGGTCTCCGTCGCGGCGGCTCCGTAGAACGTCTTGAAGGTCATGGTCTCGTCTGGCGGCAGCGTGCCAAAGTTGAAGTCGAACATGGCGCCGTGATCCAAAGGGCCTGCATCGGTCACCGGACCGGGCACGTAGCCGGCGCCGTCGAACGTGAGGGGGTCGCCGACCATGAAGCCGTTGGTGTTGGTGCGGAACAGGTTAGCTGCGGTGCCGTGGTCTATGGTGACGAACTCGTCGAACGCTGTCGGGAAGATGTCCCAGTCCATCACACGCCGGTAGAGGAGCTCCACCGGATTGGCACTCGTGTTGGTGATGCTCACCAGCACCTCGAAGAGGTTCGGCGTGGCCGGCGAGGGGTGATAGTCGTGCGTAACACGCAGCGTCCCTCCGACGTCTACCGTCGATACCGCCGTGGTCGGTGAGGAGGTGAAGCTCACGAGGCTGAGGTTTACCACGCCGCCGGAGTCCCTGCTGGCCTGTCCGGTCACGCCGGTGCTGTTATCTGCGGCTCCCCAGGCTTCGCACTGGCAGCCCGGCTCGGTCGAGGCGGCGGCGGTCGGTATGTAGCGCAGGCCCATGAAGCCGATGCCCAGCGGGTCCGGGCTGTACGGGATGTTCAAGTGTCCGGCGCAATCGACGCCGAGCTCCACCGTGCCATTGCCGATGACGGCGCCGGTCTGGGGTGGGACGCACAGGCTCACGTTGCCCAATGTCGTCGATGGGAAGAACCACGTGCTCGTCGTCACTGGAAGGCGATAGGTCGACGTTGTCGTGACCTCTCGCACGGTTGTCGCTGGACTTTCGCCGGCCGAAGCCGTTGTCGGTCCGCCGACTATAAACAACGCTAACGCTGCGACTAGGGCTGCCTTAGCGTGGCTAAAAAGCGCAGAGGTTGGTCCAGATTTGCGCATGAGAACCCTCCCAGGCGGGGCCATCGCCGCCACCTGATTAGCTTGGCCGTGGAACAAAGAGCGTCCTAAGTTTTAGCTGCCGCCCACACTGGCTGTCAAGCCGGAAGCAGGCGCCAGGGGGGGGCAAAAAGGCGCTCCTCGCCTGGAGATTCGCGTCTCTACCTACTGTCTACTGTGCTGGAAAACCGAGCGCGCTCCGCCGAGCCGCCGAGAAGCCTCACCGACAGCGCGCTTTTCGGCCTCTCAGCCCCGTCCCTAGCCGCTCAGTCCCCTCGAGTGGCCGGATTGCTTGAGATCTGGCTGCGGGCGATGGTTCGGACCTATGAGCACTTCCAGGCAGGACGACGTTCGAGTATTCGCCATAACCTGCGGCTGGCTGACCGCCGACCTCGGCAATTTCGTCGCCGGGGCCGATGGCACCATCAAGGCGCCGGTTCCGTGCTTCTTGATCGAGCACCCGAAGGGCAAGGTGCTCTTCGACACGGGACTTCACCCGGACACCCAGCACGACGTGGCCGGCCGGGTGGGGCCGCTCATCTCCTCGATGTTCGAGTTCCACTACGGTCAAGGCGAGGACGTGAAGGCGAGGCTCGAGGGACTCGATACCGACGCCGGCGACATCGACTACCTCATCAACTCCCATCTGCACTTCGACCACACCGGTGGTAACGAGCTGGTGCCCAACGCCCGGGTGGTCGTTCAGCGCATCGAGTGGGAGGCCGGCCGCGAGCCCGACACCATTGCGCGAAACGGCTACAACCCCAAGGACTACGACACCGGCCACGACGTGCTCACGGTGGACGGCGAACACGACCTCTTCGGCGACGGCACGATCACTTGCATCCCCACCTACGGCCACACGCCGGGGCACCAGTCGCTGCGGGTACGCAGCGCCTCCGGCGACATCGTATTCACGGCCGACGCCTGCTACCTGCGCCGCTCGCTCGAGGAGATTATCCTGCCCTCGCTCG
>PIVZ01000727.1 GCA_003354045.1 bacterium | reverse complement strand
CGGCTGCGGCGATACACGATGTGCGACTCGTCGGCACCCAGGCGAAGAGCGGTGCGCGCCGAGTCCATCGCGACATTGCCTCCACCGAGCGTGGCAACCCGCGACGGGCGCTTCATGGGCGTGTCGAACTCCGGGAAGCGGAAGCCCTTCATCAAGTTGCAGCGCGTGAGGTACTCGTTGGCCGAGTAGACGCCGTTCAAGTTCTCACCGGGTATCTCCATGAACCACGGCAGGCCCGCGCCGGCGCCGATGAATATGGCGTCGAATTCCTCGAGAAGCTTATCGATCTTCCTGGTTTTGCCTACGATATAGTCGGTGTAGAGCTTCACACCGAGGCTCTGCACATAGTCGATCTCGCGCTTCACTATCGACTTGGGCAGCCGGAACTCGGGGATACCGTAGGTGAGAACCCCGCCGGCGTCGTGCAGCGCCTCGTATATCGTCACGTCGTAGCCAAGAAGCGCAAGGTCGTTTGCCACGGTGACTCCGGCCGGACCCGAGCCGACAATCGCCACATTCTTTCCGGTGGACGGCGCCATGTCGGGCGTCTCCGTGGCGCCGCTGGCGGCCTCCCAGTCGGCCAGAAAGCGCTCCAGACGGCCGATGGCGACAGGATCGCCTTTCTTGTCAAGCACACAGACCTTCTCGCACTGGTCTTCCTGCGGGCACACCCTCCCACAGATGGCCGGCAGCGCGTTGGTCTCCTTTATCTTCTTGACCCTGCCGGCGAAATCGCGCTCGGTGATACACTTGAGGAAAGCGGGGATATCGATACCGACCGGGCAGCCGTTGCTACAAAAAGGCTTCTTGCAGCTCAGACAGCGAGACGCCTCTTCAACCGCCAGATTCTCGGGATATCCGTAGGCGACTTCATCGAAGTTCTTGACCCGCTCGAAAGGCTGCTGCTTCGGCATCGGCCGCCGGTTGTAATCTATCTTCTTCTTCGCCACGGCGCGCTACCTCCCTCCCGAGTGCCGCGATGCGCAGCCGCTTTTGCGAAGCGGTTGCGTCTCTTCCGGGTTGTATGTCTGCCGTCGCTTGAGGAACTCTTCCCAATCGACGGCGTGCCCGTCGAAGTCGGGTCCGTCAACGCAGGCGAATTTCGTCTCGCCGCCTACCGTGAGCCGGCAGACGCCGCACATGCCAGTCCCGTCGATCATGATGGGATTCATGTTGACAATGGTCTTGATACCCAGCGGCTGCGTTACCTTCGATGCCTTCATCATGACGAAAGTGCAGCCGTTGACGATGATGAGATCGGGCTTGATCTTCTCCAGCGTCAAGATCTCGTCGAGTCGAGGGATGTGCCCCTTGTAGCCGGCGGTGCCGTCGCGGGTGAGCGAGACGACGCTCTCGCAGACCTCCTCGAGCTTGTCTTCCCAGTAGAGAAGGAACGAGCTCCTCGCTTCAATCAGCGCATGCACCTTGTTACCCGCAGCCTTCAGGGCGCGAGCCACCGGATATATGCTCCCGATGCCGTAACAGCCCGCTACACACAGCACGGTGCCGAAGTTCTCGATCTCGGTCTCCTTGCCGAGCGGGCCCGCATAGGTCGGGATAGTGTCGCCGGGTTTCAACGCGGCGAGCTTGGCGGTCGATCCACCAACCTGCATGAAGATGGAAGTGACTGTTCCGGCCTCGCGGTCCCAATCCGCCACCGACAGCGGCGTCCGCTCTCCAAACTCGTCCGGTCTCACGATCACGAAGTTTCCCGCCTCGACGCTCTCGGCCACAGCGGGGGCCTCGACGATGAACTCGTGAAGGTTTGGAACGATCATTCGGCGCTCAATGACTCGATACATCCTGCTCTCTCCCCCTCGATCAACGCCCGGCAACGACGGCCCTTTGCGCCCCCGCCTTCTTGCCGTGTCCACTTGCGGAAGCCGTAGCGGCCCGCACCTTGACCTTGCGCAGCCCCGATCCAAGCCGATAGAGCGGTTCGAGATGTGCACGGTGTTCCAGCCCGCCGTAGGCCACCGGGCGGTAGAAGTATATCGTCCCAGGCAAACACTCGGCGTCGGCCTTGATGCTACCGGTCACGCTGACCTTGCCGGCCGACACCGTGATCGCACCGCCGGTCTGGACCTTGAGCTTGGCGAGATCGTCGGGACTGGCCCTGAAGTCCTCCTCCAAGCCGAGCTCCCCGAGTCCGTCCACCTTCGTGCTCATATCGACGCCGCGATGCCCGAAGCCCGCCGGCTTGGCGATCAGAAGATACGACCCCGTTCCAGGGAGTCCGTTGCCGTTCTTCTCTACCGGCAGCTTGGTCTTCGGCGCCAGTCTTCGTGGTTTGCGATCGGCCT
>PIVZ01001566.1 GCA_003354045.1 bacterium | reverse complement strand
CTTCGTCATGTAGTCGTCGGCGCCGAGATTGAGGCCCCGCACGATGTCCTCTTCCTGTCCCTTGGCGGTGAGCATGATGATCGGCATGTCGAGCTCAGCTTCTCGGATCTGCCGGCAGATCTCGAAGCCGTTGAGCTTGGGTAGCATGATGTCGAGTAGAACCAGATCGGGCTTGCCGGAAAGGGCGGCCTCCAGACCTGATTCACCGTCGCCGGCAGACCGCACGTGGTAGCCCCGAAGCTCGAAGTTGTCCTTCAGACCACGCAGCAGCGTCGTGTCGTCTTCAATGATCAGTACCGACTCACCGGGCATAGGATGGCTCCTCCTGGTTCTTCTGCTCGTCCGGCTCCAGCGACGCTCGCCCCACCGGAATTCGTACCGTGAACGTGCTGCCCTCGCCGGGCTGGCTGTCGACGTCCACCGAACCCCCATGGGCGCCGACGATGAACTTGACGATGGCGAGCCCCAGACCGCAGCCGCTCGCGGAGCGGGAGAGGCTCTGATCAACCTGGTAGAAGCGGTCGAAGATCTTCGCGGCCACGCGGCCAGACAGCCCGAT
>PIVZ01000726.1 GCA_003354045.1 bacterium | reverse complement strand
CCCCTGCCCGCAAGCCGCACAAACCGGGCGTGGAAAGGTTCCGCGAGATCATCGCCCATCGATTGAAACACGCCGGCGCCGAGGCGTCCGACGTATTTGGGCGCGGCGTGATCGAGAAGCTTGTCGCACTGAGCGGTGGCCAGCCCCGTGAGCTGATCAAACTGGTCCGAGCCGCGGTTGTCGGCGGCGCCTTACCTGTGCAGCCGGGAGTGATGGCGCGTGTTGCGAAAGAGGCGGGTCGTGCGCGCGCGCGCCAGCTCACGGAAGAACAGATGAAGCTACTTTGCCAGATCGCCAAGACGGGCAAGGTCACTCGCACCAAGGCGAACGACGAGACTTTCCGCGAACTACTGAGTAGCTGTGCACTCCTTCAGTACGTCAACGATAAGGAGTGGTTCGACGCCAACCCGCTGATCGAATTACCCAGAGGCAAGGCCAAACCGAAGTCCAAGAAGACAGCCAAGTCCAAAGCGAAACGCAAGAGCGAATGACAGCCCAGCCGCCAGACCGATACTCGTCCCACGAGCGAGAGCCTCAACCTACGGCGGAGGCCCGGTCCCTTGAATCCCATTTCCCCGAAACGGAACGCCGCTCGGATCAACTCACGGCCATGCGGCGAATGCTTGCCGCCTCGCGAGGAGCTTTCTCACTGAGCATTGCCGTGTGTAATAGCCCGGCACTGCGTAGCTACCTTGTTGACCGGCTCGTCAAAGACGAGAGCAGCTTCTTCCGAATCGCCGTGCCGAACGGCACCGAGGATGTTCTGGCTGCCGTCCGACTGGGCCTCGGTTCGCGCGAGCCGTCGGCTCTCTTCGTGGTCGACCTGGAGGATTCGTTACCCTCTGACGGCCCGCGCCCGGCAATCCGATCACTCAATGCGACACGTGAAAAATGGCGATGCTTCTCATGTCCCGTAGTCTTCTGGCTCCCAGAGTACGCGGTCAAACTGCTGGCGGTCGAAGCAAAAGATTTCTGGGCGTGGCGCAGCCATGAGTTCGAGTTCGTCGCAGATTTGAGCGAGCCTAAAACCTCGGAAAACGCAGCGTCGACAGGAGGACTGGATGCGATTCTCGGCCTCGACGCTGAGCGGAAGCGGTTCCGCATCGACGAATTGCGAGAGCGAATCAGGAACGTCGGGGAACATCCTGACCGAGAGTTGACCGTTCATGTCGTGGCTTGGCTGAGCGAATTGGGGACGCTGTTGCGCGTGATCGGCGAGATGGACGAGGCCGAACGGATGCACCGCCAGGCACTGGAGATCGACGAAGAGCTCGGGCGGCTGGAGGGCATGGCAGTCGACTACGGCAACCTCGGACTGATCTACAGAACTCGCGGCGATCTCGATCGCGCCGAGGAGATGCACCGCAAAGCACTGGAGATCGACGAAAAACTCGGACTGCTGGAGGGTATGGCAGCCGATTACGGCAACCTCGGGCTGATCTACAGTACTCGCGGCGATCTCGATCTCGCCGAGGAGATGTTCTGCAAGGGCCTGGAGATCGACGAGGAACTCGGGCGGCTGGACGGCATGGCAGGTCATTACGGCAACCTCGGAGTGGTCCACAAGGCTCGCGGCGATCTCGATCGCGCCGAGGAGATGTTCGGCAAGGGACTGGAGATCGACGAGAAACTCGGGCGGCTGGACGGCATGGCAACCCATTACGGCAACCTCGGAGTGGTCTACGACACTCGCGGCGATCATGATCGCGCCGAGAAGATGCACCGCAAGGCACTAGAGGTAGACGAGAGGCTCGGGCGGCTGGAAGGCATGGCAAACCATTACGGCAACCTCGGAGTGATCCACAAAACTCGCGGCGATCTCGATCGCGCCGAGGAGATGTACCGCAAGGCCGTGGAGATCGACGAGAAGCTCGGGCGGCTGGACGGCATAGCAATCGGGTACGGCAACCTCGGCAACCTCCGTTGGGAACGTGGCGATCTCGCCGGCGCTCGCGAGTATTGGACGAAGGCACTCGACCTGTTCTCCCGCGTGGGCATGGCGCGGGAGATCGAGCAGACACAACGTCTACTCGACGAACTCCCGCCCGAGTAGCTCGGTCGTCGCGCTTCCGCCGCACAACGCCCGGTATTATCGCTCGCCGCACTCCGCGCAGCCTCGCAGGCCTCGCTCCCATCACCCGGCAGTCCGGCTCTTGGCGCGGCAAGGCCCACATAAAAGGCGGGCGCGCAACCCTGCGGCAGGCACTCTACATGCCCGCACTCGTCGCCATGCGACATAACCCTCAACTCAAACAAAAATACCAAGACCTCACACAGCGCGGAAAGCCACCAAAGCTCGCATCAGC
>PIVZ01000725.1 GCA_003354045.1 bacterium | reverse complement strand
CCCGGGTTATTCATGAGCGCTCGTCGCGAGGCAGCCAAGCGCACGCGCTGGAAAGACACGCCCCACGACGGTGCCATATCCAGGCGGTGTGGTTACGGCGCGCCGGGCGGAGCGTGCCCCTTGCGTTTCTCAGATGCGGCGGTGGTCCCAGCTCGAGGTCTTGTCGGGGCGGAAGACGATGGCGACGCGCTTGCGCACGGCTAGTCGCACGGCCTCACCGGCCTGGTCTTCGGTGGCCCCCTGGTACTTTGCCGCCGACTTCAGGCCTATGCGATAGCACAGGTCCTGGTCGTCCATTACTTCGAAATTGCCGCGGATGTAGACGCCGCGCAGCTCGTTGTAGGTATCCCCATCCTCGATCAAGATCGCACCGCGCGGGTCGCGCTCGATGTTGACGACCTTCTGCGAGCGCTTGTAGGTGTGCATGTGGATCAAGCCGTCGAGCATGCTGAACCACATCGGCACCACGTGCGGGTAGCCGTCGTGGTTGTGCGTGACCATGATGACGGTCCGTTGTGTCTCCAGGTACTCGGCAATCTCATCTTCATTCAGGGCTATTCGTGATCGAACGCTTGGCATTGCTGTCATTCCGCCGGTGCGCGGTAATCCTCCGGTTCCAGCCCGTCGTCGAACGGGTAACTCTCTTCATCTTCATCCCAGTGGTCTTTGGCAAACTCCGGTCGGATGTCGTTGGCAAGCTGTTTTTCGGTCGGTTCTTCCGCCTTCCCTCCGACCTCTTCGCCCTCTCGCGCCGACTCGGCTTCGGTTTCGTTACCGCCGCCCAGCGGCGGCATCGGCCAGCTCGGATCGAGCACCGGGTCGGGGATGCTCAGTTCGCCGGCACTCCCCTCCCTTGGAGGGCGCCGACCGAACTCGTCGTAGTTGACCTCCTCGGCCGGGGCCAAGGCCGGCCACGCGCACGCGACGACCACGATCAAGCAAGAAAACATGCTTACTGCAGCTGCCTTCACCAGACCAATCCTCCCCACCCCGCCGGTGACCAGAGCCCAAGGTTCGTAGCGTTCTCTCATGCCACGTAGATCGATCCGGTGTCCCAGTCCGCCTTCATGGTGCCTTTTTCCATGTTGACGGTGGGCAGGTAGTTGCGCAACATGCGCACGCGTGAGAGCAGACGGACGGTGGTGATGTCCTCTATCGAGTCCTCTCCGTGGTTCTTGCGTAAAGAGGGAACGATCTGCTCGTGGAAGCGCTCGACTATGTCGGCATCCGAGGTCCCCTCGACGATCATCACCAGGGCCAGGCGTCCGTCGATCTCGGCAACGTGCGACTCGTAGATCGACTCCGTAAAGGCCGTCACCACATTGGGCTCATGGCTGACCTCCTCGAAGAGATGGCGCGCGGTTATGCCGACCTTGAAGCGCAGCACGTAGAGGTGGCTGCAGGGAAAGGCCCCTGTGCCGGTGACCGACATGTCCACTTCGGCGAAGTAGCGCAGCAGGCCCTCGCCTTCCATGCGGGCTCTCTTGCGGCTGACGGTACGCACGGGGATGTTGTACTCCTCGCCGAGCCTGTTGTCGGAGAGCCGTGGGTTGCGGATCAAGCCTTTTGCTATCTTCAGTTCCTGTGTGTCGAGCGTCCTCATGGATACCTCTGATTGGCCGCATTTTGCACATAACTGGCCTATAAAGGCACAGATTAAGCCATCCATCGCCTAAACACAACAGAACGGAAATTCATTTGACTTCTTTTGGCGACGTAACTAGGGTTTGCGGTCGCCTTTACGGGCGACGATTCACGGAACAGCCTGATGCCACGACACGCACACCCGAGCCCGGGGAGGGGCCTTTACGAGCCTTCCATGGAACACGACGCCTGCGGCGTGGGGTTCGTGGCCAACATCTCCGGCGACCGCACCCACGACATCGTCGCCAAAGGCATGGAGGTTCTGCGGCGCCTCGAGCACCGGGGGGCCGTCGGCTGCGACCCCTGCTCAGGCGATGGCGCAGGGCTTCTGATGCAGATCCCGCACGAATTCCTGGCCGCGGCCTGCAGCAGGCTCGACATCGAGCTCCCCGACCCCGGCAGCTACGGCGCCGGCATGGTCTTTCTCCCCACCGCGGTACGCGACCGTAACCGTTGTGAGGGCATTATCGAGAGCGCCTGTAACGAGGCCGGCCTGAGAACCCTCGGCTGGCGCGAGGTGCCCATCGACAAGAGCTTCTGCGGCAAGCTCTCGCTCGAGACCCTCCCCCACATAGCCCAGGTCTTCGTGACGCCCAAGAACTCGGATCCAACCGGCGATGAGCTGGAGGCTCGTCTCTACCTGGCACGCAAGATCGCCGAGACC
>PIVZ01001565.1 GCA_003354045.1 bacterium | reverse complement strand
TCGGGGAGAGCCAAAAGCTGGTAGGAACCGGTCATGGAGTCACGAGACGACAGAGCGGCTGCGGCCAGAGCTCCGACTCCGGTAGCCCCGCGGCAACAGGGGCCGAGCTCCGCCTCCGGCGCGGAATGCGACAAATTCACACTGATACCGACAAGATTGGCGGCACTTTTCGCCGTAGACGTTGATCCGCCGGCTCTCGAGAATCAGGACGTCGGCCACAATCGTGATCCCCCAAGGGGGAATGCGTCATCGTCGAAGCGTCGCAGGAGGGCTTCGTCCCGGTGAAGAAACGCTTTTGCTACCAGGAGGGCTTTCCCGAGCCGCCGGCAACGGCCACTCTCGCCCTCTCCGAGCGCATCATGACGATCTCGGTGGCGCCCGAGAAGGCCACCATCGAGATCGACAGCAAGGTCGCAGGAAGCCGTGAGCAAGAGCTCGTCATCGCCTTCGGACCTTGAGATGCCTGTCCCAGGTGATCATCACGTTCTCGGGCTTGAGATCGCGGTGGATCACCCCCCCGGGCGTGAGCCGAAGCGACGGCGTCTACCAGCGGCACGGCGA
>PIVZ01000724.1 GCA_003354045.1 bacterium | reverse complement strand
GGTGGATCACCACCGATCATTGTAGATCGAGTGGGGATCCCCCCGGGTCACGCTCGCCGGCTCTCCGATTCTGGCAAGCGCCTACAGGGAGGCCGATAGGCGGCCCCTTTTCCCCATCTTCCTCAAGTCGTCATGTTCAAGTAAGTTCCGAGCAGCTCGTCGCGGCGGTCCGCCGGCAGCATATCTAACATGGTGTTCAGCGGCGCCATGCGCTCGGGCAGGTCCGGGCCGGTCAGGCCGGCCAGCGGCGCGATGCGCATGAGGATGTCGTCGAGCGGTTTGTCGGCTACCTCGGCCACGGCCGCGGCCAGCTCGTCGCGATCTATGGCCGAGCCGCGCCGGCGTAAATCGGTCACGACTTCGCCGAGATCGGTGATGAAGGCGTCGGTGTGCGCCACGTTCTGCCAACACACACTCACGTGCAGGTTGGCCGGGCCGCCGCCGCAGGCGAACTGTGGCAACAGGCTCCAGCCGCGCTCGCGCATCTCGTCATCGAGCTCGAAAACGTTTATCTCGTCGGATCCGAGGGTGAACATGGCCATCTCGGGGTCGCCCAAGACCTCTATGCCGTCGATGTCCGCGATGGCCGCGAGCATCCGCTTGGTGGCCTTCTCGGTGTCGCGCACGATGTTGGCGAAACCTTCTTCGCCGAGATGGCGCATGAGGGCCCAAGCTGCGGCAACCGGCCCGCCGGTGCGCGTGCTCTGTGCGGTGGGGTTGATGACCGCGTACTCGGTGGTGGCCGAGCAGACGAAATAGGCGTGCTTGCGGAGGTCGCGGTTGCGGTAGCAGACCACGGAGGCGTTCTTGGGCGCGTAACCGTACTTGTGAAGATCGGCCGAGATGCTGGTTACGCCGTCCACCGAGAAATCGAACTCACGCACCGATTCGCCCATTCGCCGAAGCAGCGAGAGATAGATGCCGCCAACGCAGCCGTCCACGTGAAAGAGCACGCCGCGCTCGCGGGCGATCGGCGCCATCTCGTCGATAGGATCGATGGTGCCATGCGAGAAGTTGGGTGCCGAGCCGACCGCCAGGATGGCATTCGGACCGAGTGCCTCACGGAACGCATCCACGTCGGCGCGAAAGCCCTGCGGATCGACCGGCGTCACCACTGTGCGCAGCCCGAGGTAGTGGGCCGCCTTGTGGAAGGCCGGGTGTGCGGTAATCGGCAGCACCAGCTCGGGATCGGTCACTTCCGGACGGTTGGCCCGCGCCCAGTCCCGCGAGGTCTTGACCGCCATGATGATGCTTTCGGTGCCGCCGCTGGTGATGCTGCCGACCACCTCGGCGTCGCCGCGCAGAATCTCGGCGATGGAAGCGACGATCTCGCGCTCGAGCTTTCCGACGCTCGGATACATGTTTATGTAGAGCGCGTTCTGGGCGAGGTAGTGCGTGTAGGCGCGCACTGCCAGGTCGTGTGCCTTTTCCCCCGGGTCGTACAGGCCCGTCAGAATCCGTCCCGTGCGCCAATCGACGTCCTCGGCGGATCGCTCCTCGAGTTCGGCCAGAACCTCCTCTGCCGGTGCTCCTTTCGGTGTCAGTGCTCCCATCTTCAAGTCCTTCTCCATTCGGCCGCTCTTCCCTCGACCGCCGCTATCGGTCGGCCGGTTGGCAGCCCTTTGACTAGCCTCGCTCCCGGGTTCGGTTCGGGGTTCTTCAACGGACGCCTACGGCATCAGCCGGCCAGGGTATCGGCCGGACAGGGGATTGAGAAACGGGTCAAAACGGCTAGCACGATCGGGCGGCGGGTAGTCGCAAGGGCCATCGAGCGCCGCGGCCGACGACGTGGTCAGACCCGGCGCTCGTGGGCAACCCGGCATCGACGGTGTCTCGTGGATATTGCCGCGACAACTACTCGTGCCGCTTCAGGCCACCGGTTAGTCACAGCAGTGCCCATTCGCTTGTCCGAAGCCCGCTTTGCGGGCACTATGGAAGCACTTTCTTCTAGCCTGGTGGGCTGCGCTGCGGTTGGCTTCGGGAGTAGTAGACCCGATATATGCCGGCGGTGCGGAGGTAAGGAGGAGGATGGCTCTGCCCACAACGGCTCCGCCAGGTGCGAGAGCAAGAACGGGCCGGGGTAGGGCTCTTTCGGCAGTTGCCTCGAGCATCGGTCGCCACTTCCGCGAGGTGACTCCGGGACGGAGACGCAAGGGAATGCGGCAGCGTTTGATGATGCGACCGAGGATACAACACGCCGCTCTTGCGCAGCCGCGAATCGGAGCGCGAGAAGTCTCGAAAATGGGGATGCTTTTTTGAGCTCTCTGCACTACGCCCGCATATCAGGAGGGGTGGAACTCATGACCAGAACT
>PIVZ01000723.1 GCA_003354045.1 bacterium | reverse complement strand
GGCGCTGGGCGCTTCCGTGTTCGTACGGGCGGCAGAATGGATGTCACTCGGCCTTGGGGTTTTCGATGGCGAGCCCGACGGCCGCTCGCTCGGCTTCGAAACAGCTTTTGACGGAAACGGTGGGACCTTCACGATGGCGGAACTGGCACTCAGTCCTGCCCGGCCAGCGAATGATACCCCCGCCGGGACATACCGTGTGGGCGCTTGGTACCACAGCGACGAGCACGAACGGCTCGCAGGAACCCGAGAAAAGACGAATGGAGGTGTTGCGCAGGGAGCAACTCGAGCCGAGACGCTCTCCGGCAACTACGGGGTTTACGCCTACTTCGATCAACGCATCTGCCTTACCTGCACCAGCGGTGAACCCGGCCTCGGCGTCTTCGCCCAGTTCGGATGGGCGCCGAGCGACCGCAACGAGATATTCCGCTACCTGGCCGCCGGCCTTTCCTACGCCGGACTGTTTCCTGGCCGAAGCGACGATCTCTTCGGGTTGGCAGTTGCCCAGGCGCAGCTGAGCAGAAAGTCCCCAGGTGTCGAGAGTGGAGCGGCGGAGACCGCTATCGAACTGTTCTACAAGGCCGAGATCGCACCCGGCATCGTTATCCAGCCCGACATCCAGTACATCATCGATGCCGGTGGTGACGGACGCGACGCCTTCGTCGCCGGCCTACGATTCGAGATCAACTACGGCACATGAACGCGCCCGTCTACGATGGCGGCTTCAGGGTTGCCGCCATCTGATCGAACTCCCAGAAGGCACGCATCCACATGAGCTTGCCCTCTTCGTTCACCTTGTAGGTAAATACGCCCTCGCAGATGCCGGTCGTGCCGTCGGCCATCTTGGTGTGGATCTCTCCGACGTTGGCTACCTCGTCGCCGCATGCGTATGAGGCCTTGAGCCGGAAATCGATCTCGGTGACGCCAATCGTCATGTCCCAGAATCCGGCGATCGCCTCCTTGCCTCTGAAGCCCTTGCCCTCGGGGTCGAGCGGAGACTTGCCGATGGGATCTTCGATGATGGCGTCGTCTGCGAAGAGGTCTACCCACTGCTCCCTGGCGCCTTCACCCTTGGTTTGCACGAGATGCATCGAGCGCTGCGATGCAGCGCGAGCAGGATGTTCACTAGCCATGTTTTCTTGACCTCCTCGTCCTTGTTTAACGCAGATACGCTTGGCCGCCGCCGAGCATGCGCGAAGAAGCGACCGGCGCAGTCAATCACCGTCGGTGAGCTCAGACAAAGCGATTCGTCGTGCCGGCCGATTCACAGGTAGGACCACCTGGCCCGGCGAACCGTTTCCACTGCCCGTCAACGGTTCGCCGCGAGCGCCCTGCTCCTACGCTTCGGGCGTGAACCTCACCGGCATGTGGGTGTAGGAGCGCACCAGCACCGAGGGGTGCATGGTGGGTGGCCCCGCGGTGTATTCCATGTTCGGCATGCGACGGAGCACCTCTTCGAGAACCACTTTGATTTCCATGCGGGCGAGGTTTGCACCGAGACAGAAGTGATTGCCGATGCCGAAGGCGACGTGTGGATTGGGGTCGCGGTCCACCTTGAAGCTGTCCGGGTCTTCGAAGACGTCAGCATCGCGATTGGCCGACGGGTAGAGCAGCAACACCTTCTGGCCTTCCTTGATAGGCGTACCACGAAGCTCGGTATCCTCGGTCGCCGTGCGTGCGAAGTTGAGCACCGGCGACACGTAGCGGACCACTTCTTCCACTGCGCTCGGAATCAGGCCGGGATCATCAACGAGCTTCTGGCGTTCGCCGGGATTCTCGATCAGCGCGCTGATGCCTCCCGATATCGCGTTGCGCGTGGTCTCGTTGCCGGCCACCAGTAGGGCAACGAGGAACATCTTCAACTCGTCGGTGGCCATCGACAAGCGTTCCTCCGAGCCCATCCTGCTGAGTGCGTCCTCGTCGGCCTCATCCGCACTCGAGCCGAGCAGCCCCTCATCCTGCGCGTGTACGAGGGTGCTTATGAGGTCGTCCTTCGGCTCCGTGCGGCGCTTATCGATCGTGTGATCCAGGTACTCGGTGTACTCGGCAAAGGCGTCTCCCGCTTTGGCAGTGACCGTCGGGTTGTCGTAGTTGCCGTCGCCGGCGACCATATCGTCCGACCATCGGTGAAACTTGTCACGGTCGCCTTTGGGAATGCCTATGAGCTCGGCGATCAGCTCCAGCGGTACGGGCACCGAGACCGCGGCGACGAAGTCGCACTCGCCCTTGCTCGCCACCTCGTCGATCGCGCGTGTGGTGATTTCGCGGAAGTAGACTTCTAGCTTGCGTACCATGCGTGGGGTGAAGCCCTTGTTGAT
>PIVZ01001564.1 GCA_003354045.1 bacterium | reverse complement strand
AGGCTCAGCGTTCCGTCAACGGGGCAGGCGTCCACGCACTCCAGGCAGTTCGTGCAATCCCTGTGGCTGAGTGCAGCTACATCGTCTGGGTGCAGGCCGTGAGGACACGCGGTTGCGCACTCGCCGCAGCCGGTGCAGCTGCTCTCGTCCCTCGCAATCTTCAGGAAGCCCAACTTGCTGAACGGGTCGAAGCAGGCGCCGAGCGGGCAGAGGTAGCGGCAGAAGAACATGGGCACTACGAGCGCGCCGAGAACGATGACGCCTGTAGTCACCCAGGTGATCCAGCCGAGAGTCCCGTGCCCGCCGCCAGAGAAGAGAACGTAGAAGGGATCGAAACCGCGCAGGATCAGGTCGCCGATGCGGTAGGTGAAGAAGAGCGACGCAGCGAGCGCTGCGTAGCGCAGGAGCTTCAGGCCGCCGTTCAGCCGGGGTCCGATCTCGAAGCGGCCGCGGCGGAACAGGGTTCCCAGCTTGCCGGCGAGTTCACCGAGGAAACCGATCGGACAGGCCCAGCCACAGAACACTTTCTTCGCGACGAGCGCGAGTGCCAGCACGGCGATGA
>PIVZ01001563.1 GCA_003354045.1 bacterium | reverse complement strand
TGCCACCGAATCGCGGATGGCTTGGGCGGCCTCAAGCGCGAGGGCCTCGGTGAGGTAGATATCCTTGCCGTGGTATTTGTCGAGGCCCGGGATATCCCAGACGCTCTTGGTGGAGCCGAGCTCTTTGCCTTGGCGACCGGCGAGGGAGAAATTGTGTGTGCCGTAGTAGCTGGCAGGGCCCCCCGATGCATGCCCAGCGACATTGACCGTGAAGCCGAGGTTGGTGGGGTCGCCCCCGGCTGTGTCGTGCGTGCCGAAGTGGGCCTTACCGACATGGATGGTGCGGTAGCCGACATTCTGGAGTATCTGCGGCAACATCTCATGCTCGCCGGGTTGGAGGCCGTTGAGCGCCCAGGCGGGAGCGGCGATGTCGTCGCGTTTCTTCGAGGTATCGGTGTCCTTGTGAAGCGTCCAGTAGGTGATGTGGGTGCGGGCGGGGGCTTTGCCGGTCATGATGGCGGTGCGGGTGGGGGTGCAGAACGGCGCGCTGGCGGAGGCGTTGAAAAAACGGACGCCTATCGCGGCGAGAGATCCGAGTCTGAGCGCGGGGAAGCGATCGATG
>PIVZ01000722.1 GCA_003354045.1 bacterium | reverse complement strand
TTCCTCGTCCTCCTTTTTTTCCCCTCCTCGCCGGGTAGCGGCTGTCCCCTGTCCATCTTGCGCTCGAAGTCCAGGAGCGTGCGCGCCACCTGGTACTTCGTCTTCCAGTGATTGAGCTCCTTGCCCAGCTCGGCATTGCTCGTCTTGAGCTCCGTCGTATGCAACTCGCCCGCCGTCTTGGCCTTGCGCCCCGGCCTCTTCGGCTCCAGAGCCTCGGCCGATGCCCGGTCGGCCGCCTCCATGGCCCGGTACAGCGTCTGCCGACTCACCGAGAACATCCGGCATAGCTCGCTCACCGGCACCTCGGCCTTGCGCGCCATCTCCACCACCCGGTAGCGTTCCTCGCCGCTGAGCTCCTTCCATTTCACGGTCTTCTCCGATTCGTCCAAAGCTCCCGTCCTCCCCGACGGTGAACGGCGCGCCCATGCGGATCACTTCGTGGACCGCATCGCCCACCTTCACCTCGATGTCTTCTCCCTTGCGTACCACACGGATGTCCGTGCCGCCCAGCTGCCCCAAGAGGTAGAGCGGTGGCTGCGTCTCTTGGCCGAGCGCCATGCGTAGCGAGTTCTCCTGACAACCCTGCCTTACGGCCTCATCCACGTCCTCGGCCAAGCCGTAGAATCGGTCGGCCGGACAGGCACCGTCGATGCCCTGATGAGGACGCTGGTGGTTGTAATAGTGTACCCAATGATCGAGGCGCTGGCAGGCATCTGCAAAGGAGGCGAATGCCGCTTCTTCGAGGAACTCGCGCCAGATCGTCTGCCAGAAGCGCTCGATCTTCCCCAGCGTCATCGGGTGGTGCGGGGCGCTACGCACGTGCTGCACGCCTTGGCGACGCAGCACCTTCTGGAACCTAGTCTCGCCGCGCCATGCGACGAACTGCCGGCCGTTGTCCGATAAGATCTCGCGCGGCGCTCCCCACTGTCCGATGGCACCCTTCAAGACCTCGAGCACTGCCTCGGCCGTCTGCTGGCGGAACAGCCCCCAGCCGACCAGATAGCGGGAGTGATCGTCGATTAGGCCGATGAGGTAGACCGGGTACATGCGCTTCCGTTGAAAGGTGAAGATGTCGGTCTGCCACATGGCGTTGGGGCATGAACGTTCGAAGCGGCGCACTCCTGGCTCGCGCCGGCGCGGCTCGGGCGGTGGGTTGCCAAGTTCCGCGTCGTTTACGACCGTGCGCACCTTCTCGGCGCTCACCTCGAGGCCCTCCTTGCGGCGTAGGTCGTCGCGGATCCGTCGAACTCCGTGCTCCGGGTTCTCTCGGCGACGGGCGACGATCCTCTCCTCCAGCACCGAGCACTGGTTGCGCACGGCTATCGAGGAGGCCTTGCGGCAAAGACCTTCAACACCACTCTCGCTGTACTCCTTGCGCCATTTGTAGATCGTGGCAGTGCCCACGCCGACGAGCTCGCCGACTTCATCGACACAGAGCCCCGCCTCCAACGCCTCGATGGCCAGTACCTTTACCTCCATCGCCACCGGCGGCGAGCGTTTCACCGTCCTCTTCTTCTTCTGAACGCGCCCGGCATCCTCGGCCTGCAGCGCTTGATCGAAAGGTTGCTTACTTCTGTTCCAAAACGACATCTCGTCCTCCTATCCCGTTACCTGTCCGGTCTCGGAATGGGGGACGTGTCACATATTTACGGCGGGATTAGACGGACATCTGTTCCTGGACGCTACAGCTTTGCCACGATCCAAAGCCTGTTTTCGGCGGCGGGTAGCAAGAGGGCATCAGTACACGTAGGGCAAGGCCCCACGAGGGGCAGGTCGGCCCAAAAATCCCCCCGCCAAAATTGTATCGCGCGTACAAGAGCGCCTTCCGACCACGAGCACTGAGGGCTGGGGGGCTATCCGGGGTCGGTCTCGCACACATGAAGGGTCCGTCGCGCATTCCAGCGGCCACCAGCAGCCACTGCCCGTTGTGCCCTGCTTAGCCCCAGTGTTTATGCGGGTTGTGGCGCAGGGATTCGCGGGGCCGGGGGCCTTTGTGGCTGGCGTTGATGCCGACGGACGGAAAGGCGAGCGCCTACGTGACCCCGTGTGGGTGTCTGTGTCTTGAAAATGGATAACCAGGTCGTTTTTTCCTTGACAGAAGCGACCAAGCCCGAGTAGTGTTGTTCGGTCTGAATATTGGTACGGTTGGGGCCGGGCGCCCTCGGTTCCGCCGACTCGATCTGGGGAGGATCTCATATGCAGCGTTCACGCTGGCTGTCCCGTCTCGCGTTAGCAGCATTGTCGTTTTCTTTCGTCGGCATCTGCATGTTCCCGTCGCACGTATCGGCCCAGGCAAACCCGTCATGTGGGATGTT
>PIVZ01001562.1 GCA_003354045.1 bacterium | reverse complement strand
CGGGGCCGGGCACCTTCACCTCGCCGAGTGGTACCGGGTTCGCAGGATCGCTGAAGTCCACCAGCTCCACGGAGCCACCGTTGCCGAGGTAGGCGATACCCGCCTCCCAGACGACTCCGTAGCATGGCCCGTCTGGCCAGCGCGACATCATCTGCAGGTTCTGATTGTCGCCTGTGTTCGCGACGGCAGAGCCGTGGCTGAGAATCGCAACCAGGATCAGTAGCGCGGGAGTGCCGATGCGTTTCACGTGGTGTCCTTCCGTGGCATGTTGTGAAGGACGGAGCAGCAAAGAGCATGCCCTCCGGATCTCATGCCGCCGCTTCTACTTGAGCATAACCAGCTTTCGCGAGAGGATCCTGCCTCCGGCTTCCATGCGGGCCAGGTAGATCCCGCTCGGCCGGTCGTCCGCGTTCCAGACCAGCTCATGCTCGCCAGCCTCGCGGAACCCGTCCACCAGTAGCGCCACCCTTCTTCCGCGCGCGTCGTGAATGGTCAGACGCACCTTTTCCGGCGCGGGCAGGGCGAAGCGCAGGGTCGTCCTTGGATTGAAGGGGTTGGGCCA
>PIVZ01001561.1 GCA_003354045.1 bacterium | reverse complement strand
CCCCGCTGCCGTCGTGTTCGCCTCGAAGATCCCTCCGGCGATCTCGCCCGGTACCCACGAGCGCCAGTCGGTAATGGGGTCGTCGTAGGAGCCGAAGCCGAAGGTGATCCTGGCTCCTTCGTATCGCGTGTCTTCCGGCGTGTAGTTCACGGCGTCCAGGATGAAGTTGCCGGGAAGGGTCGGCAGCGTGATCTCGAATCGGCCGAGCGTGATGGACCCGTCGGCGGGAAGTCGAATCTGCATGACCGCGTCGTGCTGCGTGTCGTGGTAGACGAGCCACGGCGACAAACGGACGAGATCGTATGCCGTGAACTCACTGTAGGACTTGCCGCAGTCTTCCGGCTTCCGTACGCATGCCTCCTGGGCGGAGTAGTCGATCTGGACCTCACTAAGCATGATCGCGGGATCGGTGCGTCGAAAGTCGAATGCGACAAGACGCAAGAACCGGTCCGCGGGGCCGGGCTCCTGCGCTAGTTGAATCTCGATGGTTAGCTGCTGCCCGGGTGTGTACGGGCCGGGCTCGCTGGGAACGAGATCGAGGAACGCAGCACCGCATGCGACC
>PIVZ01001560.1 GCA_003354045.1 bacterium | reverse complement strand
CTGTTCCTATCTAGGGGCTCCCAGGCACCCCTTTAGTGTCCTGATCAATGCGGATAGCCTCTTCGATGTCGAGATTTGAGTTGAGCTTCTTGATAGCCCGTTTCAAAGCGTCCGCGACAAAATAGCGTGTTGTTTTCTGATCGAGATCAGCCTGCCAAGAGTAAAAGACGGTGAGAGCCATTATTTCCTTTCTCTGTAGCCAATAGCAGTTTATCACCAGGGCGTTACTGCCGGTGTTTTGGTGCTTTGCCGCACAGACTGGTGTCCTCGAGTACATGATGGCGTTCTGCAGCACAGGCTGGTAGCACCCCTTCCGGGCCGGAAGTGGGCTTCGCGCTGGACTGCTGCCCTGAGCAGGCCCGGGCGGAGTTGACTGGAGGCCCACGAGAGCGCTAACGATCACCAGATCCGCCTGGAGGTGGGCGAAGCCGGCCGGCGCGTCTTCCCCGCGCCGTGACCTCGCCGAACGAGCACGAGACGTCTTCGGCTCGCGCACAGCGGCGGGGGCCACGGCAGAGCGATTCCGGATCGCGGCTGTAAGCCGCCCCCTTTCGAGGGAGCC
>PIVZ01001559.1 GCA_003354045.1 bacterium | reverse complement strand
ATCCCGAGGAGACGGTGTCGAGCTGGCCGAACCTGCTGCGCGCCGAGCTGCTGGTGTTCATGGCGATGATGCTCGTCTCGATCCTGCTCGGAGTTCTGTTCGACGCGCCGCTAAAAGAGATGGCCAACGCGGCCGTCCCCGAGAACCCCGCCAAGGCACCGTGGTACTTCCTCGGGCTCCAGGAGATGGTCTCTTACTCGGCCTTCATGGGCGGTCTGGCGATCCCCGCCATAGCCGTGCTGGGGCTGGCGCTGATTCCGTATCTCGATCGCGAGTCCGAAGAGGTGGGCATCTACTTCAGCGGCGCAGCGGGCAAGCGCGTGGCCACGCAGAGCTTCGTATTCGGTCTCGTCGCCGCGGTTGCGTCAGTGGCCGTCCCGGTAAACTTCGGCTGGCTGCGCAACTGGTTCCCGAACGTTCACCAGCTCGTCATCATCATGATCAACCCCGGGACGCTGCTCACGGCCGCCTACGCAATGTGGTCGCTCGCTGTCCTCAAACGCACCGGCTCGACACGGATGGGCGCCATCGCGCTGTTTACCTGTTTCGTCATCGGTTTCGT
>PIVZ01000149.1 GCA_003354045.1 bacterium | reverse complement strand
TATAAGTCCGCGAAAAATATAGCCAAACTTCGAAGGCGGCAGGGCTTCACGACTTTACTTTGAAGCTTGCCGCTGATAAATTTTACAGGTTCTGGAGAGCGGATCGGAGTCCTATGGCACCGCCCCTTGGCCGTGCCGTTACTCGCTTCGATTCAACCAGAATCCGGCGCCGAGAACGCCACCCATGGCACCCAAGGCAACTGAGAAAAACAAGACAGCAGCGACCGCGGCAGGTGGATATTCCGCCGACTCGATCAAGGTCCTCGAAGGTTTGGAGGCCGTGCGCAAGCGGCCGGGGATGTACATCGGGGATACCGGCCAGCGCGGCCTCCATCATCTCGTATTCGAGGTTGTCGATAACTCAATCGACGAGGCCATGGCCGGTCACTGCAGCGCCGTCCACGTCGAGCTCCATGTGGACAACAGCGTAACGATTAGTGACGACGGCCGCGGCATCCCGGTTGACATCCATGCCACAGAAGGAGTCTCGGCCGCCCAAGTGGTGTTGACCAAGCTTCACGCCGGCGGGAAGTTCGACAAGAAGTCCTACAAGGTTTCCGGAGGCCTCCACGGTGTGGGTGTCTCAGTGGTCAATGCGTTGGCAAGCACGCTCGAAGTCGAGATACGCCGCGACGGCAAGGTGTACTTCCAGTGCTACAGGTGCGGGGTGCCAGATAAGCCACTCGAGGTCATAGGCAAGACCGAAAAGACCGGCACAACGGTCAAGTTCATGCCAAACGCCGAGATTTTCGAGACCAGCGACTTCAGCTTCGATATCCTTGCCAGTCGCTTGCGTGAGCTGGCTTTTCTAAACCGCGGGGTACGCGTCACTCTCGAGGACGAGCGCGAGAGCGGGCGCAAACAGGAATTCTTCTACGAAGGCGGCATCGTCTCCTTCGTAGAACATCTCAACCGCAGCAAGACGGCCCTGCACAACCGCGTTGTCTACCTTTCGGGCAAGCGCTCGAACGTAGAGATCGAAATCGCGATGCAGTGGAACAGTAGCTACGTCGAAAACGTCTATACGTTTGCCAACAACATCAACACCACTGAAGGCGGCACGCACTTGAGCGGCTTCCGTTCTGCGCTTACCCGTACGCTCAACAACTATGCCACCGCCAACAACCTGCTGAAGAAGGGCGATACCAGCCTGGATGGTGACGACTGTCGCGAAGGCCTGATGGCGGTACTGTCGGTCAAGGTTCCCGAGCCGCAGTTCGAGGGCCAGACCAAGACCAAGCTGGGCAATAGCGAGGTAAAGGGGTTGGTGGAGGCGCTCGTGAACGAGAGCCTCGGCACCTACTTCGAGGAACATCCGACCGACGCACGCAAGGTCGTCAACAAAGGGCTGGAGGCCGCACGCGTCCGGCTTGCCGCGCGCAAGGCCAAGGAACTGGCGCGCCGCAAGGGGGCTTTGGACTCCGGCTCGCTGCCAGGCAAGCTGGCTGACTGCCAGGAACGCGACCCCGCGCTGAGCGAACTCTACTTGGTCGAGGGCGATTCGGCAGGAGGCTCGGCCAAGCAGGGGCGCGACCGGCGCAATCAGGCGATCCTGCCGTTGCGCGGCAAGATACTCAACGTTTGGCGGGCGCGCTTCGACAAGATGATCTCCTCCGAGGAGCTCCGCCTTCTGATCACTGCGCTCGGCACCGGTGTTGGCGAGGCCGACAAGGCGATCGACAAGCTGCGCTACCACACGATCATCATCATGACGGATGCCGACGTGGACGGCTCGCACATTCGAACGCTGCTGCTTACCTTCTTCTACCGCCATTTCTTCGAGCTCATCGAAAATGGCTACATCTACATCGCGCAGCCGCCGCTGTTTCGTGTCAAGAAGGGTAAAGAAGAGCGTTATCTAAAAGATGAGGCCGCGCTTTCGGCCTACCTGGTCGACCTCGGTGTGCACGACGTCAAGGTCAAAGCGAAGGGCAAAACGGTCTCCGGTGAGCCGCTCAAGGCGGTGTTGAAGAAGCTTGCCGGCATCGAAAATCTCATCGAGGTTCTCGAAAGGAAGAAGCGCCACCGCACGATCATGTCGGTGGTGGCCGCCGATCCCGACATCAACGTCGAGTTGCTGGCCAAGAAGAAAGGGCTGCGGGCGGCCATGAAGCGCGCTCAAGCGGAGATCGAGGAGCGCGAGCCGGAACTGCTGCCGGTTGCGGTGGACTACGAAGACGACGTCGAGCACGGCTGCGAGCGTGCCATCGTGGCCTGCCGGCTCAACGGCTCGTCCACCCGTACGGCGATCGACCGCGACCTGCTCGATCTGCCCGAGTTCGTCGAGCTTCGCCGCTTACTGCTCGAGGTCGCGACCATAGGCAAGCCGCCGTTCACTATCACCACGGGTAAAGGAGAAGCGCAGGTGGCGAGCCTGCGCGAGTTGCACGACCATATCATGACAGGCGCCCGCAAGGGACTCGACGTGCAGCGTTACAAAGGGCTCGGCGAGATGAACCCGGAGCAGCTTTGGGAGACGACCATGAATCCCGAGACGCGCACCCTGCTGCAGGTGAAGATCGACGATGTGGTGGCCGCGGAGGAGATATTTTCTACTCTGATGGGCGAGATCGTGGAAGGACGACGCCGGTTCATCGAGGACAACGCCTTGAACGTCCGTAACCTGGATGTCTAGCGGTCCTGGCTGGCTGACAGATGGATCCCGAAAAGAAGAACCCTCCGGTCCCGGTCAACATCGAAGACGAGATGCGTACGTCCTACATGGACTACGCAATGAGCGTGATCGTCGGCCGCGCATTGCCCGACGTTCGCGACGGCCTCAAGCCCGTACACCGGCGCGTCTTGTTCGCCATGCAGGATCTCGGCAACGACTGGAACAAGGCGCCGAAGAAGTCCGCGCGCATAGTCGGCGACGTAATCGGTAAGTACCATCCGCACGGCGACGCGGCGGTCTACGATACGATCGTCCGCCTGGCTCAGGATTTCTCGCTGCGCTACCCGCTCATCAACGGCCAGGGGAACTTCGGCTCGATCGACGGCGATCCTCCAGCCGCCATGCGTTACACCGAAATCCGCATGGCCCGCATTGCCGGCGAGATGCTCGCGGACATCGACCGCGAGACTGTCGATTTTGCGGCCAACTACGACGACACGACCGAGGAGCCGACCGTACTGCCGGCGCGCTTGCCCAACCTGCTGATTAACGGCTCGGCGGGCATCGCGGTGGGCATGGCCACCAACATACCGCCTCACCACTTGGGTGAGATAACGGAGGCTCTGCAGGCTCTGATCAAGGCCCCGGACATCCCGATCAAGAAGCTGATGAAGATCGTGACCGGGCCGGACTTTCCCACCGGCGGAATCATCAATGGGCGCCGTGCGATAGCGTCCGCGTATACGACGGGTCGCGGCGTGCTGCAGATGCGCGCGCGCTGCACAGCGGAAACGGAAGACCGCAGCGGCAAAGCGCGCATCATCGTCAACGAGATCCCCTATCAGGTAAACAAGGCGCGCCTCATCGAGAAGATCGCGCGGTTGGTCAACGAGAAGAAGATCGACGGCATCTCCGACCTCCGTGACGAGTCGGATCGCGAGGGCATGCGCATAGTCATCGAGCTCAAGCGCGATGCCGTCCCACTCGTCGTATTGAACAGTCTCTACAAGCACACGCCACTGCAGGAGTCCTTCGGAATCATCCTGTTGGCTCTGGTCGATGGGCGGCCGCGGCTGCTCAACTTGAAGGAGCTCCTGCAGGCCTTCCTGGACCACCGCAAAGAGATCGTCACCCGGGCCACGGCCTACGACCTGCGCAAGGCCGAGGCGCGTCTACACATCCTTGAAGGCCTGACGATTGCGCTCGACAACCTCGACGCCGTCATCAAGCTCATTCGCCGCTCCAAGGACGCTGCCACCGCCAAGGCGGGGCTGATGAAGGACTTCTCGCTCAGCGAGGCCCAGGCCCAGGCCATACTCGACATGCGTTTGCAGCGCCTGACCGGGCTCGAGCGCGACAAGATCACCAACGAGTACAAGGAAACCAAGAAGCTCATAGCCAGGCTTCACAAGATTCTGTCCGACGAGCGTGAGGTCATGAAGATCATCTCGACGGAGCTCACAGCGCTCAACGAGCAGTACGGCGACGAGAGGCGTACGGAGATCATCGACGCCACCTCGGAGATTACGCTCGAGGACACGATCGTCGAGGAGGACATGGTGGTGACCGTGTCCCACGAGGGTTACATCAAACGCAACCCGGTATCGCTCTACAGGCAGCAGCAACGCGGTGGGCGCGGCAAGACGGGTGCCGGCACCAAGGGCGACGATTTCATCGCCCACATGTTCGTGGCTTCCACCCACGACTACATTCTGTTCTTCACCAACCGCGGGCGCGTGTACTGGAAGAAAGTGCACGAGGTTCCCGAGGCCGGCCGTGTGGCGCGCGGCAAGGCCATCGTCAATCTCCTGGCGCTCACCCCGGGGGAAAAGCTTTCGGCGTTCCTACCCGTGCGCGAGTTCGATGACACGCACTATGTGATGTTCGCGACCGCCAAGGGGATGGTCAAGAAGACGGCTCTCGCTGACTACTCGCGGCCGCGTGCGAGCGGGATCATTGCCATCAATTTGGCAGCCGACGACGAGGTGATTTCCGTCAGGCTCACCGACGGAGAGAGCCAGCTCGCGCTGGCCACACGTGCGGGAATGCTGGTGCGCTTCGAAGAGCGCGAGGCGCGGCCGATGGGGCGCACAGCCGGCGGCGTACGCGGTGTATCGCTCGGCAAGAACGACCGGCTGGTGGCGATGGAGGTTGCCCAGCCCGGCACCTCTCTGCTGACCGTCTCCGAGAAAGGGATGGGCAAGCGCAGCCTGGTAGAGGACTACCGCCTGATCCGGCGCGGCGGGCGCGGTGTCAAAACCATGAACGTCACAGCCAAGACCGGGCGGGTCGTGGGTGTTCTCAAGGTTCAGCAGAACACCGACGAGTGCATGCTGGTGACGAGCAACGGTAAGCTCATCCGCATCTCCATGGACCGGGTGGGCATCCAGGGGCGCAACACCCAGGGGGTGCGTCTGGTGCGGCTCAACACAGCGGCCAGCGAGGTGGTGGTCTCGGTGGCGCCGGTGGCGGAGCAGCCCCAGGGTGCCGACGAGGAGGAGTGAGCGGAGGAGCAGCAATGGCGGTCCGCGCAGGCGTCATTGGGGCGGGTAGCTGGGGGACGGCGCTCGCGGCCCTGCTTGCCGGCAAGGGCTACGCCGTGACGATCTGGTCGCGGGGCTCGGAGGTTGCCGAGGCGATCAACGACGCCCACGAGAATTCCGTCTATCTGCCGGGCGTCAAGCTCCCGGACTCGCTGCTGGCAACGACCGACCTGGCAGCAGCCCTGCAGGACCCAGAACTGGTGCTGGCCGTGGTGCCGTCGCACGCGATGCGCGAGACGATGCAGAAGGCCGCCGCCTACGTGCCACCTACCTCGCTGGTGGTCTCGGCCAGCAAGGGCATCGAGGACGACAGCCTGGCGACCATGCACGCGGTGATCGCCGATTGTGTGGGCTGCCCCGAGCGAATCGGCGTGATCTCCGGCCCGAGCTTCGCCGCGGAGTTAGCTGCCGGCATGCCGACCGTGGTCGTGGCCGCCGCGGCCGACGAGGCGGTGGCCGAGCGCATCCAGGGCTACTTTGCTGCCGCGATGCTACGCGTCTACCGCAGCACCGACGTAGTGGGAGTCGAACTCGGCGGGGTGGTCAAGAACGTCATGGCGATAGCCACCGGCGTAAGCGACGGCCTTGGCCATGGCCTGAACGCGCGGGCGGCCACTCTCACCCGTGGGCTTGCCGAGATCGTCCGCCTGGGGCTGGCGATGGGGGCGCGGCTGGAAACGTTCTCGGGGCTGGCTGGCGTGGGCGACCTACTGCTTACCTGTACGGGCGATCTCAGCCGCAACCGCCAGGTAGGGCTCAGGCTCGGCCGCGGCGAGAAGCTCGACGACATTGTCGCGAGCATGCGGATGGTGGCCGAGGGGGTACGAAACACCAAGGCCGTCAAGCGTCTGGCCGAGCAGGAAGGCGTTGACATGCCGATAGTGGACGTTACCCACAAGGTTCTCTACGAGGGTATGGCGCCGCCGCGCGCACTCGATGAGCTGTTCGGCCGCAGCCTCAAACCTGAGTTTCGCTGAGCTCTGCCGGGCGTCCTGGGTCAGCCTCCCAGGCGGGCGGCGGCGCATGGGAGGGGTTGCCCATCCTCGCGGCACCGGCCCCGAGGCCGCCGACAGCGGCATTCTCATTGACAATTTAGCCAAGCGGTGTCATTTAGCGTTCTTCCGCTGCTTGACACCTTCGCCTGGGGGGGAGGTTTCAAGCCCAGAGGCAGCTACCGTGAAGCGAACGTACCAACCGAGTAACTTGAAACGCCGTAGGCGTCATGGTTTTCGGGCCAGGATGGCCACACCGGGTGGCCGTGCGGTCCTCAAACGCAGACGTTCACGGGGACGGAAGCGACTTGCGGTCTCAACACCGCCAAAGCGCGCGCGACGGTAGCGTAGATAGGAGTTTCCGGCGGGCGTACCGCATACGGAAGCGCGGGGAGTTCCTGCGCATCCAGCGTGGACACCGTGGTAAGAAGACCCCGCACTTCATCGTCATCCGCGCGCCCGGCTCGACCAGCGAGACGCGGCTCGGAGTGACCGTGAGCCGCCGTGTGGGCGGTGCTGTGGCGCGCAATCGGATAAAGCGCCGGGTCAGAGAGTTTTTTAGGCTATATCGAAGTAAGTTGCAGCCGGCCTATGACGTCGTGATCATTGCACGGGCAGGCGCGGAGAAATTGAGTTTCCAGGATGTTGCATCGGAACTGGCAGCAGCCTTTCACGTTGTCGCCGACTGAGAGGGTCCATAGTGACCGCTGGCGGCAGCGAAAGTCTGGCAAGGGACTGCTCACGCGTCCCCTGTTGTTCCTGATAGCGATCTACCAGCGATACATATCCCCATTTCTAGGGGCGCACTGTCGCTTCTATCCGACCTGCTCAAGCTACGCCGCTGAGGCGATCGAGCGGCACGGCCCGCTGGGCGGAAGCGCCCGCGCCGTCGCGAGAATCGCTCGATGCCACCCGTTGAGTCCCGGGGGGTTCGACCCGGTGCCCTAACGGGGCAAGACGATATCCGGCTGCAGCCGCTGGAGGCGGCTGCGTGGAAAACAGAGCACTACTGGCGTTCGCCTTATCGCTGGCGATCCTGATCGGCTATCAGATGCTGTTCCCCCCGCCTGAGCAGCGGGCGCCGCAGTTCGAGGCACCTCAGCCGGCGGCTCTTCCCGAGCAGGCCGGAGCACCGACACAGCACACCCGCGAGGCGGCTCCTGCGGCTACTGCGCAGGCCACGGCCCCGAATGCCTGGGAGCGACCGCTGGGGCAGGAAGAGGCCACTGTAGAGGTCGGCACCGACCTCTATCACGCCGTCCTGACGTCGTTCGGGGGACGCCTGAAGAGCTTCGAACTGGCCAGCTACCGCACCTCGCTGGATGAGGGCAGCGAGCCCCTCGATATGGTCGCTTCCGACTCGTTGCTGCCGCTCGGCGCAACCTGGACGGCCCAGGACGGGTCCGTTCGCGATGACCGGCAAGTCGCCTACGAGATCTCGGCCGGCGGCGAGGTGTCCGGCGCCTCTACAAAGGTCATCACGCTGCGCGGGGTCGCCGCTGGCGGCGAGCGCATTACCAAGACGCTGACGGTGGCCGGGGACAGCTACGTGCTTGGCTACTCGGTCGAGGTCGAGGGTGCCGCAGGCCCACTCGGAGTCTCGTGGGTGCGGCGACTCGATGCCGAGTCCTCGGGCCGTTGGGTCGTCGAGGGGCCCACGGGCGTCATCGACGGGAAGCTCGAGTCCGTAAACGCGACCGATCTCGAGGAGCCTACGGTCTTCTCCGGCACGGTGGCCTGGGCCGGGTACGCCGATCACTATTTCCTCGCGGCATATTATCCCGAACAGGCCACTCAGTTGCGGCTCGCGGCCGCGGCCTCGCCCGACCTCTGCGAGGCCACGCTCTGGGATGACGCCGCGGGCGGCTCGGCAAGCTACTCGCTGTTCATCGGCCCGAAAAGCATTCACCTCCTGGAATCGCTCGAGCACGAGCTCGGCAGTGCGGTCGATCTCGGCTGGTTTTCGATCGTCGCCCGGCCGCTGCTCGAGATCATGCTCTTTTGCGAGACCTTCACCGGGAATTACGGCTGGGCGATCCTGCTTCTCACGATCGGCATTCGCATCGTCTTCTACCCTGTCAACCACAAGCAGATGGAAGCGATGAAGGGGATGCAGCGGATCCAGCCGGAGATGAAGCGCATCCAGGAGAAGTTCAAGGACGACCGCGAGCGTCTCAATAAGGAGATGATGGAGCTCTACAAGCGGCACAAGGTGAACCCGCTTTCCGGCTGCCTGCCGATGCTGCTTCAGCTTCCCGTGTTCATCGGGCTCTACAACGTCTTGATGCAGGCCATCGAGCTCCGTCACGCACCGTTCATTGGTTGGATCACCGACCTCTCGCAGCCGGATCGGCTGGGTGGTCTGGCGATCCCGTTCGTCGATCCGCCCGGCATCCCCGTCATGACACTCTTGATGGGGGGCAGCATGCTGCTGCAACAGCGCATGACGCCGGCTACGGGAGATCCTGCACAACAGCGGATGATGATGTTCATGCCGCTGATCTTTACCGTCATGTTCGTCAACTTCGCCTCCGGACTGGTTCTCTACTGGCTTGCCAACAATGTGCTGCAGATCTTGCAGCAGTATTTGGCCAACCGTAACAAGGCGAAGCCGAAGGCTTAGGAGGGGATAATGTCTACCACTATCGAGGCTCAGGGGCTGACGGTTGATGAGGCGATCCAGATCGCCCTCAACCAGCTCGGGGCCAGTCGGGACAAAGTCGAGATAGAAATCGTGCATCACCCTCGCGGGGGCTTCCTGGGCATTGGCGCGCGCCGCGCCAAAGTGCGGGCCACTCTGCGTAAAGGCGTGATGCTGGACGGCGAGGAGTTCGACATGTCGGTCGATCCCCGCCGCGGACGTGGCCGTCGCCGCCGCTCGGGCCGTGGTGGCAAGGGCGGCCAGGGTGAGGCTGGGCGCGGTCGCGAGGGCGCGAAGCGCGAGCGGCAGCAAGGCGGGCAGCAAGGCGGGCAGCAAGGCGGGCAGCAGGGCGAAGGGAGCGGTGGACGCAAGGGGCGACGCCAGCAGGGCGGCGAGCAGAAGGACGGCGGGGGCCGTCGGGGTGGAGACGGCCGTTCACGGGCCGCGGCCAACGACAAGGAGAAGGGCCGTGGCCGCGACAGTGGCCGTGACCGCGACAGTGCCTCGTCTGCGCGCAGGGGCAGAGGATCCGGAGGTCGCGACCAAGGGCGTGCCGAGAAGCGTGGCCAAACAAAGGCTCCGGTCCAGCCGGATGAGGGCAGACCCCGTGTTGCCGCTGCTCCGCCGCGGGAGAAGAGCCCCGAGCCGCCGACGAGGAGCCCCGAGCCGCGAGAGACGCTCGACCTCGACGCGTTGAGCGTACGGGCTGAGGCGCTGATGGAGGACTTCCTGCGCCACATGGCCTTCCCAGGG
>PIVZ01000148.1 GCA_003354045.1 bacterium | reverse complement strand
CGCAGTCGAGCTGTTACCGTCGAGGCATTGACGGACGTGCGCTGCGGCCCGCCAATGCCACACAGAGTCTGAACGCGCACCCTGCTCGATCAGGAGCTTGCCGGCTTCGGCAGCTCCTTGGCCTGCGCCGGCGTTCCCCCGCCAACAAACAAAGACGGGGAGCAGGGCGCTGCAACGTTTCCGTTAGTTCGACTTCCTTCCGGCGACACCCTTTGTCGCCCTGGTCGTCGCGCGGGCCTTCTCCTTGGGACGCAGATTGCGGACAGCCTTGCCCGCCCGCCACATCTCGGAGTTGCCCATCACCGCGAGCTCCTTGTCGAGAAGTTCCTTGTAGTTCTTCTTGCCGCCCGAGCTCAGCACGCGTTTGGTCTCTTTACCGGACTTGACCGACTGGTAGAGAGTCTCGAAGAGCGGCTTGACCGCCTTCTTGAACTTGGGCTTCCAGTCGAGCGCGCCGCGCTGGGCGGTCGCCGAGCAGTTCGAAAACATCCAGTCCATGCCGTTCTCGTCCACCAGCCGGATCAGGCTCTGGGTGAGCTCTTCGACGGTCTCGTTGAAGGCCTCACTCGGAGAGTGCCCGTGCTTGCGAAGCACGTCGTACTGAGCCTCCATGACGCCGGCAAGCGCGCCCATGAGAACGCCCCTCTCTCCGGTCAGGTCGCTATGAACCTCATTCTCGAAGGTAGTGGGGAAGAGGTAGCCGGAGCCCACGCCGATACCGAGTGCCAGGCAGCGCTCGTCGGCACGCCCGGTGGCATCTTGGAAGACTGCGTAGCTCGAGTTGATGCCCGCCCCTGAAAGGAAGTTGCGACGCACCGAGGTGCCCGAGCCCTTCGGCGCAACCATGATGACGTCTATATCGTCAGGCGGGATGATCTTGGTCTGGTCCCGGTAGACTATCGAGAAGCCGTGCGAGAAGTAGAGCGCGTCGCCGGGGTCGAGGTGCTTCTTGATCGTCGGCCAGATGGCCTTTTGCGCCGCATCCGAGACGAGAATCTTTACGATCGTACCGCGCGCGGCGGCTTCCTCGATGTCGAATAGCGTCTTGCCAGGCACCCAGCCGTCGGCCTTGGCGCGGTTCCAGTCCTTCCGAAACGCCTTGGCCTGGCCGATGATCACGTTGAAGCCGTTGTCCTTTAGGTTGAGCGCCTGGGCGGGCCCCTGCACGCCGTAGCCGATGACCGCGAGGGTTTCCTTCTTGAGAACCCTGCGCGCCTTGCTCATCGGGAATTCCTTGCGCGTGACTACCCTTTCCTTCTTGCCGCCGAAGTCAATGACCGCCATCTGTCTTCCTCCTGTCCTGAATCCTTGTTCTTCGACGACGCCTTGTCCGGCGGCGCGCCTCCGGCCTGGCAGGCCGGTGCGCACTCGGGCAGGTCCGTCTGGGGCGGAATCCTCTAGCTTTTCTGCTGGCCGGTCAAACCCGGACCGGCCCGACTCTTCGGTGAGATTGGCCCCGGCGTGCCGCTAGACCGGCCCGGCGTTCCATGAGAGCCGCCCGGGCATTCCATCAGACCCGCGATCTCCAGTATGCTTGGGCGATGAACGTGCCGGAGGTAACCAGGTGACCGAGACCCGTCCCACAATCTGCCGCTACTGCCCTGCCCACTGCGGAGTTCTCGCCACCATCGAGAACGGCCGCATAACCAAGGTCAGCGGCGACCCCGACAACCCACTCTATCGGGGCTATAGCTGCGTGAAGGGACGGGCCCTGCCCGAGCAGCACTACGACCCCGCGCGCCTGCTCTCGAGCATGGCGCGCAGCGAGGACGGAGGTCACCGTCCGATAGCCAGCGGGCAGGCCATGGACGAGATCGCTGCCAAGGTCGGTGCGCTCGTCGAGCGTCACGGCCCGCGCTGCGTGGCCATGTACGTGGGCACCAACACGCTGCCCTACCCGGCCGCGCCCGGCTTCGCGCACGCCTGGCTGCGGGGGGTCCGCACACCGATGTTCTTCACGTCCAATACGATCGACCAGCCGGGCAAGCAGATAGCCGCAGCTCTCCACGGCGCCTGGCACGGTGGCGATCAGAGCTTCGAAGACGCCGACACCTGGCTGATGGTGGGACTCAACCCCGTGATTGCCAAATCGTCCGGCGCTCCCTGCCATAATCCGGCACAAAGGCTCAAGGAAGCAGTCTCGCGCGGCATGAAGCTGATCGTCGTCGATCCGCGCCGCAGCGAGACCGCACGGCGCGCGCACATCCACCTGCAACCCCGGCCGGGAGAGGATCCCACCATCCTGGCCGGTCTACTGCATGTGATCATCGAAGAAGGGCTCTACGATCGGGCCTTCATCGAGGAGAACGTCGAAGGCTTCGACGCTGTGGCCGAGCAGGTGAAGGCGTTTACGCCGGATTACGTTGCCGCGCGCGCCGGCGTTCCTGCCGAGCAGGTACTCGAGGCAGCCCGTGTGTTTGCCGGCGGCAAGCGTGGCGGCGTCTACTGCGGAACGGGGCCTAATTTCGCCACCCGCGGCACCCTGAGCGAGTACCTCGGCCGCGTGCTCGCCTCCCTGTGTGGGCGCTGGGCGCGGCCCGGCGACAAGGTGCTCAGACCGAACGTCATGCTGCCGGCCTTCACCGCCAAGGCTCAGCCCTATCCGCCCTACCCCGGCTGGGGCTTCGGCGAGCAACTGCGCATACGCAACCTCGCGGATACCGCGGCCGGCCTGCCGACTGCCGCTCTGGCCGACGAGATCCTGGGTGACGGCGAAGGCCGGGTTCGCGCGCTGGTGTGCATGGGTAGCAGTCCGATGATGGCCTGGCCGGATCAGTCCAAGGCGTTCGCGGCATTGCAGAAGCTCGAGCTGCTGGTGACGATCGACCCCGTCATGTCGCCCACCGCGCGGCTTGCCGACTACGTGATAGCACCGAAGCTGACTCTGGAAACACCGGGCATGACCCAGTCGATAGAGATGCTCAAGTACTTCGGCCCCGGGCTCGGTCTGGCCAGGCCGTACGCGCAGTACTCGCCCAAGCTCGTCGATCCGCCGGAAGGCTCGGACCTGCTCGAGGAGTGGGAGTTCTTCTACGGCCTTTCCCAGCGCATGGGGATCGAGGTCCAGCAGATCATGTTCTACGGCTGGGGTCAGCACATCGAGAGCCCCCCCCAGATCTTCCCTATAGATATGGAGAACAAGCCGACCACCGATCAGATCTTCGAGCTGATGACCCAGGGAGCGCGTGTTCCTTTCGAAGAAGTAAAGAGGCACCCCCATGGCCACATCTTCGAAGACATCGACGATGTGGTGCAGCCGCGCGACCCGGAGTGTGAGATAAAGCTCGACGCCGGCGAGCCGCACATGATGGCCGAGCTTTCCGACGTGCGCGCCGAGAACTTCGAAGCAAGCCACGGCGATCCGCGCTACCGATTCCGGCTCATTCCACGCCGCGCGGACGCCTTCGTGAACTCGTCGGGACGCACGATAAAGAAACTGCTCGGCAACAGGCCCTACAACCCGGCCTTCATGCACCCTGAGGATCTGCAAGACCTCGGCGTTGGCGGCGGAGACGTCGTGAGGATCAGCTCCGAGCATGGGACTATCCTCGGCGTCGTCGAAGAGGACGCCGATCTACGCAGAGGAGTGGTCTCGATGACGCACGGCTTCGGCGGCAATCCCACCGACGAGGCCGATGTGCGCGAGATCGGCAGCAACACGGGCATGCTGATGAGCGTCGAGGCCGAGTACGATCCGGCAAGCGGCATGCCACGCATGGGTGCTATCCCCGTGGCCGTGGAGCCCGACTCGCCCTCCTGAGTCGGGCCGTCTTGCATCGAGCTAACCCTCCAGGTTAATTCACGCGGCCAATGGCGGAGCAGAGCGACAAAGGCGACAGCGCATCCCGACCCGAGGTGTCGACGGCCTACTCCTATTACGTGTTGGCGGTCCTGTTCCTCGTCTACGTCTTCAACTTCATAGACCGCCAGGTGCTGGCGATCCTGCTCGACGACATCAAGCGCGACATCGGTGTCTCCGACACCTACATGGGCTTCCTCACGGGCTTCGCCTTCGTCCTCTTCTACACCTTTATGGGCATCCCGATTGCGCGCCTGGCCGACCGCACCTCGCGGCGCTCGATAATCGCCGCTGGCCTACTGCTGTGGACGGGCATGACGGCGGCCTCGGGCATGGTTCGAAACTTCACCGAGCTGGCGCTTGCCCGCGTGATGGTGGGTGTGGGGGAGGCCGCCGGCAGCCCGCCCGCGCATTCGCTGATCTCCGATTACTTCGGGCCTGAGCGCCGAGCGACGGCTCTGTCGATCTATGCCACCGGCGTCTACGTGGGCGTGATGCTCGCCTTTCTCGGCGGCGGCTACATAAGCGAGCATTACGGCTGGCGAAGCGTTTACCTCGCCATCGGGATGGCAGGCTTGCCACTGGTGCTGCTCGTGCGCTTCACCATCCGCGAGCTTCCGCGCGGCTTCTCCGATGGCGCGGTCGTTTCCGCGAGGGCCCAGAGCGAGGCCGTTTCCCTCGGTGAGGCGCTCCGGTTCCTGATTGGCTGCCGCTCTTTCGTGCTCATCACCGTCGCCGCGTCGATCCAGTCGCTTTCCGGATACGGCATCCTGGCCTGGGGACCGGCCTTCCTCGGGCGCGTCCACGAGATGGGCCGTGTCGAGATCGGCCTTTCACTCGGGGTCATGATCGGCGTCTTCGGAACAGCCGGCGCCTACCTCGGTGGCAAGGTCACCGACTACCTCGGCGCGCGAGACGAGCGCTGGTACATGGCGCTGCCGGCCATCGAGTCGGTGGCCGGCGTACCTTTCGTGATCGGGTTCGTCCTGCTCGCCGACGAGCAAGCAGCCCTCGCGTGCTTCATCCCTTTCTACCTGCTCGGAGCCATGTATGTCGGGCCGATGCTGGCGATGGTGCAAAGCCTGGTCAGGCCGGACATGCGCGCCACCGCCTCCGCCATCGTGCTCTTCGTCCTCAACATGATAGGGCTCGGCCTCGGCCCCCTCATCGTCGGATTCCTCAACGACTACTTGAGCCCGCAGTTCGGCATCGAGGCAATACGCTACTCGCTTCTCGTGGTGGGCGTGCTCGGAGGCGTGGCCAGCGTGTTCTTCTATCTGGCCAGCCGCAGCCTGCCGGAGGATCTGCGCGCAGCGCGCGGGTAACGTCGTTTGATTGAGCACGGCCTTTCGGCCGTTTCCATGCGCGCCGCGCCACCGCTAAGCGCGCCTCGCGGGCCGCTAGGTGAGCTGCTCGAAGAAGTCGTTGCCCTTGTCGTCAACCAAGACGAAGGCCGGGAAATCTTCGACCTCTATCCGGTATATGGCCTCCATGCCCAGCTCCGGGTACTCGATCAGTTCGACTTTCTTGATGTTGTCCTGGGCAAGTATGGCCGCCGGCCCGCCGATCGAGCCCAGATAGAAGCCGCCGTGCTTCTTGCAGGCCTCGGTCACCTGGCGGCTACGGTTTCCCTTGGCGATCATCACCAGCGAGCCGCCCTTGGCCTGGAACTCCTCCACGTAGGAGTCCATGCGACCGGCCGTGGTGGGACCGAAGGACCCTGAGGGCATCCCTTCGGGCGTCTTGGCCGGTCCCGCGTAATAGACCGGATGGTCGCGCAGGTACTGAGGTATCTCCTCGCCGTTGTCGAGCCGTTCCTTGATCTTGGCATGCGCGATGTCGCGCGCCACTACCAGGGTCCCTGTGAGCGAGAGCTGCGTCTTGATCGGGTACTTGCTCAGTTCGGCGGTGATTTCTGCCATCGGGCGGTCGAGGTTCAACTTGACCACTCCGTGGTCGTGCTTGGCCCGATACTTCTCGGGGATGAAACGGCCCGGGTTGCGTTCCATCTCTTCCACCCAGATGCCCTCGCGGTTGATCTTCGCCTTCACGTTGCGATGCGCCGAACACGACACACCCATGCCGATAGGACAGGAGGCGCCGTGGCGCGGGAGGCGGATTGCGCGTACGTCGAGCGCAAAGTACTTGCCGCCGAACTGGGCGCCGAAGCCGCTGTTGTGAGCGGCCGTAAGTAGCTTCGCTTCGAGCTCGAGGTCTCTGAAGGCGTGTCCGGTCCCGTCGCCCTCGGTCGGCAGCTCGTCGAAATATCCGGTGCTGGCAAGCTTGACCGTTTTGAGAACCAGTTCGGCCGAGGTGCCACCGACCACGAACGCCAGATGGTAAGGCGGGCATGCTGCCGTGCCGAGGGTCTTCATCTTCTCTGCAAGAAAGCTTTCCAGCCGATCGGCGTTCAGTACGGCCTTGGTCTCCTGGTACAGATAGGTCTTGTTGGCAGAGCCTCCGCCCTTGGCCATGAACAGAAACGTGTAGTCCATTCCGTCGGTCGCGTAGATGTCGATCTGGGCCGGCAGGTTGTTGCCCGAGTTCTTCTCCTCGTAGAGGCTCAACGGCACGGTCTGCGAGTAGCGAAGATTTTCGCGCTCGTAGGTCTGGCGAATCCCCTCGGCGAGGCTGGCCGTGTCGCCGCCGCCGGTCCACACCTTCTCTCCCTTCTTGGCCATGACGATGGCCGTTCCGGTGTCCTGACAAAGTGGTAAGACGCCGTGGGCGGCGACCTCGGCGTTCTTGAGCATCGCCACGGCAACCCCGCGGTCGTTGTCACTGGCCCCGGGGTCATCAAGGATGGCTGCCACCTGATCGAGATGCTCGGTCCGCAACAGGAACGAGGCATCGCGCATGGCCTCGCGCGCAAGTACGGTGAGTCCCTCGGGATCGACCTTGAGAATCTCCTCGCCGTCTACGCTGGCAACGGAAACGTGGTCCTCGGTAAGCAAGCGATAACGGGTGGGATCTTTCGCAAGCGGGAACATCTCCCAGTGGTCGCCCTGTGCCATCTTTACCTCCTGGATTCTTGCTCGCCCGAAGGGGGCCGTCGTGGCTCCGATGGGGTGGAGCAAGGTCTGGAATCGTCGCTACGCCGCCTAAGAATTCGCACCTTTAGCGTGCACAGTCCACCGGCACACAGACGACGCTTGTCGGCGCCGTTAACAAGATTGCCATGGCTTCGTTCTTACCGGACACTACGCCCGACTGAAATTTCCAGGAGGCCGGACATGGCACAGACGAACGACAAGGCGGTCATCACTTGCGCACTCACAGGAGTGCTCACCAACCCTCAGCAGCACCCGGTTCCGGTGACCCCCGAGGAGATGGCCTCGTCTGCGCGAGACGCCTTCAATGCGGGCGCCTCGGTCATGCACGTTCATTATCGAGACCAGAGCCCGAGTATGGGCCATCTTCCCACCTGGGACCCGGCGATCTGCGCCGAGATCACCGATGGCATCCGCGATGCCTGCCCTGGGGTCGTCATCAACCAGTCCACCGGCACGGTCGGCCCCGACATATCCGGAGCCGTAGGCGTACTGCGCCACATCCGACCCGAGATGGCCGCCTGTAATGCTGGCAGTCTCAACTATCTGAAAACCAGGCGAAGCGGCGATTGGGCCTGGCCGCCGATGGTGTTCGACAACCCGGTGGATAAAGTCGAGCAGTTCCTCGAAGTGATGAAGGAGACCGGTACCCTGCCGGAGTTCGAATGCTTCGACGTGGGCATCGTCCGCTCGGTCGGCCTTTTCGTCGAAAACGGCATGACCGAGCGTCCCGACATCAACTTCGTGATGGGCGTGGCCTCCGGCATGCCGGCCGACCCCGCACTGCTGGACCTCTTGGTCGGCTACGCGAGCTTCGACTGCACCTGGCAGGTTACCGCCATCGGCCGCGAGGACGTGTGGCCGTTACACCGGCGGGCCGCCGAGCTCGGCGGCAACCTGCGCAGCGGCGTGGAAGACACCTTCTACCTTCCCGATGGTGAGCGGACCAGCGGCAACGGAGCTCTGATCGAGAGCATCGCCACTGTTGCCCGCGAGGCTGGACGTGAGATCGCCTCGCCCGACGAGGCACGCCAGATCCTGCACCTGGGAAGCTGAAGCGAAGGACAAGGGAATGACTGAGCTCACCCGTCGCGAATTCTTGATTGCCGGGATGGCGGGCACCGCGGCACTCTCGCTACGCTCGCTCGTCCCGCGGGTGGCGCAGGCAGCAACGGAAGCTTCCGGGTCCGCCGGCGTGGCCGCTTACGGCGACTACCGCGATATCTACCGGGAGGCTTGGCGCTGGGACAAGGTGGTACACGGCACCCACACGCGGGCCAATTGCTTCAGCGCCTGTGCGTGGGACCTCTACGTAAAGGACGGTATCGTCTGGCGCGAGGAGCAAAGCGACGTTTACAAGCGCGATCCGGCTGGGCTCCCCGATTACGCTCCCCGCGGCTGCCAGAAAGGCGCCTGCTGCAGCGACCTGATACTCAACCCGGACCGGATCACCCATCCGATGGAGCGGGTCGGGCCGCGCGGCTCCGGTAAGTGGCGACGTATATCCTGGGACCAGGCGCTCACCCGGCTGGCCGATTCGATCATAGACGCAAACCTGGAGAACGGCCCCGAAGCGGTCGTCTATGACAACGGGACATCCAACGTCGATAGCGGGCCTACGGCGACCGGCGAGATGCGTCTGTTCACCCTGCTCGGGGCGACCATGCTCGACGGTTTCGGCGGAACCGGCGATCTGGCCATGGGAGCCATACAGACCTGGGGCACCTCGTTCGTGGACGGAAGCGCAAATGACTGGACGCGCGCCGACACTTTAATATTCTGGCACTGCAACCCGGTATCCACGCGCATTCCAGATGCACATTTCGGCCCCGAGGCCCGCTACGGCGGAACCGAGGTCATCACGGTTGCCCCGGACTACTCGCCGAGCTCGATTCACTCCTCGCTGTGGATCAATCCCAAGATCGGAACCGATGCCGCCCTCGCTCTGGGCGTGGCGCGCCAAATCGTGGAGATGGGCGCGGTAGACGAGGATTACGTGCGCGAGCAGACCGACCTGCCTTTCTTGGTAGTCGAGACGACCGGCCGCTTCCTGCGCCAGGCCGACATCGAAGAGGAAGGCCGGGATGACGTCTTCTATCTGTTCGATCTCGAGTCCGAGGAAGTCGTCGAGGCGCCCGGCGCGCCCGGAGGGTTTAGCGACTCGATAGCCCTTGGCAAGCTGCGTCCGGCGCTCGTGGGGAGCTTCGAGGTCGAGACCGCCAGTGGCCGCGTCGAGGTGCGGCCCGTGATGGAGCGGCTGCGCGAGAGGCTCGCCTCCTTCACGCCCGAGTACGTAGAGAGCGTAACGGGAATCTCAGCGAGCACGCAGGAGATGCTCGCACGCAAGCTTGCCGGATCTTCACGTACACTCATCTATGCGACCTGGGGATCGAACAAGGCGTACCACGCCGATCTCATGCAGAGAGCCCTCATCCTGCTATCAGCGCTCAGAGGTCAACACGGAAAGACCGGAGCCGGCGTGCGCTTTGCATGCTGGCTGCCTTTCAGTGGTAGCGACCCGTTCATCCCGGGTTCCAGCCCAACCTGGTTTCAGCGCCTGATGCTGAACTTCATCACGCCGACGCCGCGGATGATGGAAGATGCGATCGCGGGCGCGACCCCGCACATGACCTGGACTGCTTCGCACCTCTTCCTCTACACGCACGGCGGACTTGCCAAGATGCAAGACGGAGACGTGGACGACGACGCGCTCAGCAGAC
>PIVZ01001558.1 GCA_003354045.1 bacterium | reverse complement strand
ACCCGGCGACCCGATGAAGGACTGGCTCCAGGCCGAACACGAGTTGCGGCAAATCGGAACGAACGAACCCAAAGCGAAAGAGTCGACGGTCCCGGCGACGCGGTAACTGCGCCGTACTAATGCGGATGGGACAGTCGCTCGGCCACGCACTCGATGAGCCTCCTGACCTGCGGATCAGAGAGGATCTCATCTAGACGGGCCGTCATCTTCCGTGACCAACTCCGGTAGCGCTGCGGGCCTACCCCCGGCAGATTGACCGGATCGATCTCACCGGCAAGATCATCGAACGATAGGCCGATCAGCAGCGACGGTGTGCGCGCGAGGAATTCGTAGACCGCCGCACACAGCCGCGCGGGCGACTGCTCGACTTCCTCGGGCGCGAGCCCCTCGGTGACGAGCGCCGCGATCATGGCACGTCGGTCCCGTTCCCGCTGACCGACGGCTTCATCCCACGCCACCTCGGAATCGAACAGGCCTACGCCTCGCCGAAGCTCGAGGTCGCGCCCGACCCAATGGCCCGTAAGCGGCACGTGATCATGCGTCGTGGCCGTGACGAGTGCTCTG
>PIVZ01001557.1 GCA_003354045.1 bacterium | reverse complement strand
TGCTCATCGAGCGCTGGCTGGAGCGAGTGCAGGAGCAATTGGGGGACCAGGACCTCCGGCTGAGCCGTGCGCTCAACGCCCTGGGCAAGGCGCGCCGCGTGCGCGACAAGGCGGCCGAGACGATGCGCGGGCTGCTGCTGAACGGCCGCAGTCTGCTCGACGGTTGCACCCGGGAGTCGGTGGCCTTCACCAAGTTTCGGGGCCGCATCTCCCAGCACTGGCACAAGGCCTGGCTCCAGGGCGAGGCCTTCCTGATCAATCTCCGGCAGCCCGACTTCACCCCGGTCGCCCTGCCGGGCCTGCCGGACTTCCCGAAGGCGGATCTGGAGACGTCGTTCGACGAGACCCTGAAGGATGTGGACGAAAAAGCGGAGGCGGTCAAGAGCGCGGAGCGTACGGTCTTCCGCGCCCGGTGCCAGCTCAAGAGAGATCAGGCCGAGGCGAAGCACGTCCACCGGTGGGTGATCCAATTCGTCGAGGCGCTCGCCTACCTGGCGGACGCCGACGATCTGGTCAAGCCGTTGCCGCGGGTTTTGCGCAAGAAGAAGCAGGAGCCGAAGCCGGC
>PIVZ01000147.1 GCA_003354045.1 bacterium | reverse complement strand
TAATAAGAAAATTGGTTCTAAAGGATTGTGGCTTTTTCCGGATACGTCGCAACTAACTCAGGCGGCGACATTATGCGGCCATGAAGGGAGTAATAGGAGAAGTATACAAGGAAATTCAACGAAGCAATATGTCTAAACTGGATGAAAACGGAAATCCGATTTACAGGGAAGATGGCAAGGTTGGCTGCAGCTCTGGTCTGCGTGGCGATCTCGGGGCTGCCGGTTACCGGCGGCGCGCGAGCCGGCGAACGGGTCTTGCCGGAGCGAACCATACGGGTGGCCGGCAGCGCCACGGTGGCGGCTACCCCTGACCGCGCGCGTGTGTCGCTGTCGGTGCGGACAACGGCGCCGGCGGCGGCGACGGCTGCGGCCACCAATGCCCGCAAGACGGCTGCGGTGCTTGCGAGCGTCCGCGCCATGGTCGGCGACGATGGTGAGGCGAGCACCGCCGGCTACAGCCTCACGGCGGACTACGAGTACATAAACGAGGGCGGCAAGCGCAGCCGCAGACTGATAGGCTACGTGGCCGCCAACAGCGTGCGCGCAGTAACGGCCGATCTTGCGAACGTCGGGCGATTGATCGATGCCGCCATCGAGGGGGGCGCCAACGAGATTGGCTCATTGACATTTTTCCTTGCCGACCAGGCCTCGGCGAGTCGCCAGGCCACTCTGGAAGCCGGTCGGCGAGCGCGCGCCGAGGCGGAAACGGTCGCAGAATCGCTGGGCGTCGCCCTTGGCGAGCTCATCGAGGCATCGACCGTCGCGGCGCCGCCGCCGGTGAGACCGGCCGGCATGCGCATGGCAATGGAGGCCCAGGCGGCGCCGACACCTATCGTTGCCGGCAACGTTGACGTAACGGTTACGGTCAGCGCTATATTTGCCGTCCAGTGACCAGCCCTTACGATGGAGAACCACAGATGGCAGCGAAGAAACTCATCCCCTGTCTGCTCGTTTCCGCCGCGCTAGTTGCAGTGGCCGGTCGTGCGGCCGCCGAGGCGCCGCTCATGGAGCCGGTCGAACCGGTGGTTATCACCGGCCAGGCTACTGTGGCGGGCGTGGCCGCCGGTGCCGCCGAAGCGCTCAGTGGCTACATCAGGATACCCACGACCAACCCGCCGGGCGACGAGATCGCCGGTGCGCGCTATCTCTCGGGGCTGCTCGAAGCCGAGGGCCTGGAACCTTCGATCTATGAATCCGAACCGGGCCGCGCAAACGTGTACGCGCGCCTGCCGGGCACGGGGGAGAAGAAGGCCTTGCTGCTGCTCAGCCACATGGACGTAGTGCCGGCCGACGAGTCACAGTGGCAACACGGGCCTTACCAGGCCGAGGTAGTGGACGGTGACCTCTACGGCCGCGGCGCGCTCGACTGCAAGGGGCCCGGGATCATACACGCGCTCACCCTGATCGCCCTCAAGAGGCTAGGCCAGCCGCTCGAGCGCGACATCGTGCTCCTGGCCACGGCCGATGAGGAGGTGGGCGGCGGTCTGGGCGCCAAGTGGATGGTAGACAATCACTTCGAGCTGTTTGGCGACGTCGAGTTCGTGCTCAATGAGGGAGGCTTCATCCACCGGGTCGAGGACAAACCGCTACTCTACAGCCTCAACGCGGCGGAGAAAGGACCATGCTGGTTCAAGGTCACCGCGCGCGGCGAGCCGGGGCACGGTTCGCGGCCGGCTAAGGAGACGGCGCCCACCCGGCTGATCGAGGCCCTGCACAAGCTTGTCGCCTGGGAGCGTCCGCACGAGGTGGGGCCGGTGGTCGCCGGCTACTACGCTGCCTACGCGGCCATCGACGAGAGCCACGCCCGCCAGTTCCGGCAACTCGACCGCGCGCTCGAGGACGACGAGTTCTACCGGTGGTTCACCGACGATCCTTCATGGGCCGCTCTCATACAGGATACGGTCGCTCCCACCGTGCTCGTGGGTAGCAGCAAGACCAACGTAGTGCCGCGAGAGGTCAGCGCCGAGGTGGACAGCCGCCTGCTGCCGGGTCACGCCTGCGACGACTTCCTGGGCGATGTGCGCGCGCTCATCGGCGGCGAGTTCGTGACCGTCGAAGCCCTGGCTGTGGCTTTTCCGTCGAGCCAGTCGCGGCTGGACAACGAGTTGACGAGAGCCGTCGAGCGGCTGGCCGCGGAGGAGGCAGACAAGGCCGTGGTTCTGCCCGGTCTGCTCACGGGCTTCACCGACAGCCATTACTTTCGCGAGAAGGGCATCGATGCCTACGGCTTCGTTCCCCTCGTCGTCGATCCCGGGCAGCGCAAGAGCGTGCACGCACCCGACGAGCGCGTGACCGTTGCCGAGCTCGAGGCGGCCGTCAAGAGGATGGTGCGCCTCGTAGAGCTGGTTTCGCAGTGAGGGGGCCTCGGTGTTGACCCATGTGGGCCGACCCGGGCTAAAAGCCCGCCGCGGCCGACTTGCGTGATAGAGGCGATTCTTCGATAGTGACCGTCCTGCTCGTGGGTTGCGCGAATGGTCCCGGATACCGGCCGAGACTGCCGGTGAGGGGTCGCGAAACGGACAGGATCCGGGAAAACGTGGGAAAAGTAGACGGATTTGACGATACGGCCCGGCGGTCGCTGCAAAGCCTGCTGGAGGTTTTGGCGACCTTCGAGCGCGAAGCCAGCTGCCTTCTCGAGCGCTTCGGCGTCGATGTCGCCCGCCCGGCTGAGGTGTGGCGCGCGGTCGGGGCTGTCGGCGATGAGCTGTCGCGTTGGCTCGGATCGGCGCTCGGACTTGCCGACGAGGCCGGCCTGGATGCCGTGCGCGCGGAGGTCCGCGGGCTGGTCGCCGAGGTGGCGAGGATACGCGAGCGCGACGGCGGGCTGGCCAACGGCCTGGCCGCGCTCGAAGAACGTTGCGAGCGCTTTGAGAAGGCCCTGGAGGACCTGTCGGCGGCGAACGACAAGTTGGCCGCACGCATGGATCGGCTTATCGAATGCCGGCATCGGCTCGAGACGGTGGTGCTCGAGCGCCGCCACCGGCTGGCCGCAGTAGCAGAGTTGAACGAGGGCCTGGGCCGACTCGAGACAGCGGCCAATGTCGTCGTCGCCGACTCCGGACTCCGCATAGGGGACCGTACGCCGGCAGCGGGTGGCTCCCGGCCGCAGGTGCGGTCCGGCAACTTGCGACACTTTGGCAAGAGGGCGCACGGTACCACCGCGCCGGCGCTCGATTGAGTAAGACGCTCGAGAGGAGAGGCCCTAACCAATGAGAACGAGAGGTGTGCTTTTGCGAGGATTGGCAGTCACTACATGTGTGGCTCTTCTGATGCTTTCGGCTTGTAGCTGGACGGGCTCGGAGGAGGCCGAGAAGCCGCGGCCGCTGAAGATCCCGATCATCGAAGGGATGACCTACTACGTCGGAGGCCCGGTCGTGGCTAACGACAGCTTCGGCCGCACCCGCTTTCGTAGTTTCGCGGGCGAGGTAGAGATACCCCCGAGCCGCGGGATGGTCATCGGACACAAGGATCTCGGCAACAAGGCCTACGAGTATCGCGTTTGGATCAACGGCGACCCGCTCAGCCTGCAGCGCGGAACCGTCGACGATGAAGGATTCCTCTTGAACGACTACCAGGAGGGCTTCGCCAAAGGGAAGCTGGTCGGCCGCCTCTACTTCACCTACGACGATGAAAAAGAGAAGCTGTCGACCAAGGTCGAGCACGTGGACCCCGAGACGGGCGAGCTGATCAAGACCGAGTACAAGGAGCGCGATTACGTCATCGGCGGTGACGATTGGGAAGAAGATGAGGACGATGAGGATGATGGCGAACTGATCTGGGAAGGCAATATAGAGTAGGGGATCGCTTGTCATGATGCGAGTCGTTCTGATTCCCCAGTTCTCCGACAACTACGCTTACCTCGTCATTGACGAAGCTTCCGCTACGGCCGCCGTAGTAGACGTGGCCGAGCCCGAGCCCGTGCTCGCCGCAGCTGCCGCCGAGGATGTGCGCATAGTCGCGATCCTGTGCACGCACCACCACTTCGACCATATCGGCGGTAACGAGGCGCTCATTGCCGCCCTTGCCGACGGTGACCTCGAGGTCTTCGGATATGCCGGAGAGGCCGAGCGTATTCCCGGGCTTACCACTGCGCTCGAGGATGGGCAGGAGCTGGAGATCGGCGCTTTGCGGGGGCAGGCGATTTTCATTCCCGCGCACACGAGCGGGCACGTCGCCTATTACTTTGCAGCCGGGGAGGCGGTCTTTACCGGCGACACCTTGTTCGCCGGCGGCTGCGGCCGCATCTTCGAGGGCGACGCGGCGCAGATGAAGGCTTCATTGGAGCGCTTGGCGGCCCTTCCCGACCGCACCGCCGTATACTGCGGCCATGAGTATACGGAGAGCAACCTTGCCTTTGCCGCCACCCTCGAGCCGAACAACGCGGCGCTCACCGAGCGCTGCGCCGAGGTGAAGCGGTTGCGTGCGGAGGGAAAGCCGACGGTGCCGACTACGATAGCCCTGGAGAAGGCCACCAACCCGTTTCTGCGCAGCGACAGCGCTGAGCTCGGAGCCTCGGTCGAACGCCAGGTGGGCGGTCTGGGCGGCGACCAGTTGGAGATCTTCGCGGCAACCCGGCGCCTCAAAGACAACTTCTGACGCTGCCAGCCTGCCCGTGCCGGCGACCGCCGGACTGCCGCACCTCCAGCCGGGGTTAATGCCCGCGAGTTGTGCGCGGTCGCTTCAAGCGCCGGTGGACCTCGATGGGTGGCGCTAGATGTGGGAATACTCGCACGGACTTCTTCGCGTAACGACTCCGTGTCCAGCGCCTGAAGGCGCTACGGTGGGGGCCCGACCAGCGGCGAGCGATGAGTATCAAGTCGGGATCGATGACCTCGAGCTGGCTCAGCAGGCCGCTGAAGCCGTCCGTTGTGTGATCGGCGGCAAAACGGTCGACTCCGGACCACATGTAGGGCCACTTCCAGCCGTTGCGTTTACCCGCGTGGATGAGGAACTCGGGTACGCTTACGGCGACGACGGTGTAGTGAGGCGGGAGACCGTCGCTGAGCTTGAGCATCTGCGCGCGCTGTTCGGCGAAGTCCAATTTGGTGTGCAGCCGGGGCGCGACCGGAGTGATGGCCGCGGCGAGCGACACGGCGCACAGAGCCACACTCACCGGCGTCTTGGAAAGACCGGCCGTTCCCAAAGTAAAGAGTCCGGCGCCAAGCATGCAACCGACGAAAGGCGCGAACAGGATCGTGTCCGGCCATGCCTGGAAGCTCACGAGCACCATCACGACGTAGACGATACCCGCCACCGCCAGCCCCGCCGGGACCGTGCGCGGCGCCTGCGCGATGCCGAAAACCGCCGCGGGTAGCAGAAGAAGCTCGACGGGGTTCCACCCGCTCACTTGGCGGTAAAGAGCACGCAGCGTTGCCAGTGGCCCGCGCGCCTTGCTCTCGATGTAGCTCAGGTTGAAGCCTACCGCCTGCTGGAACAGGTCGAGCAACGCGCCCTTGCTCCACAGCCACGCAAATAGTCCCGCCACCGGAGCCGTAGCTCCGAGCACGAGCCGGACGGTAGCGCGCAGCCTGTTGCCCGGCTCCACGGTCCAGCAATTGGCCAGCGCTCCTACGAGAAAGGCCAGCCCGGGCTGCCAGCACAGAGTGGCCAGCGCTCCCCAGATGCCGCTGATGAGAAAGCTGCGCCTACCGGCACAGAACAAACAGGCCAGCCCGAAGGTCACGGTTGCAATCTTCGGCCTGACGCCTTCGACGGCGGCGGTAGGCCACTGATCGAAGGCCATCATGAACGCTGCGGCGGCCACTGCCCCGGCCACTCCCAGCGAGCTTCGGCACACCAGGTAGAGCAACGCGGGGCCGGCGGCACCGAGCACGACGAAGAGCCCGTGCGCCCCCTGCACCGGCGAGAGTCCGAGCAGCGGACCGGCGGCTGCGCCGAGCGCACCCACGAAGGCGGCGCCCGGCGTCTTGTGCAAGAAGACGTCGCGATAGGGGACCAGGCCGCGGGTAAGCTCGATGGACATGTAGTCCCAGGTGGCAGGATCGAACATCACCGGCCGCTCGAACGGATCGAAGGTGAGCAGGAACGCGAAGCCGAGCAGCGCGAGCAGGAGCGCCACCGCGAGGTCGGCGGGGCCGGGCGGGGACGCGTCGCCGTAGCTGCGTTGGTGGTCTACAATGCCGCGCATGGTCACACTGGTAGGTCTTACAGGCGGCATCGGTTCGGGCAAGTCAACGGTGGCCGCATTGCTGGCCGAGCGCGGCGCCGTGGTGATAGACGCCGACCGTGCCGCCCATGAAATCTACGCGCGCGACACCGAGGGGTACAGCCTCGTGGTCGAGCGTTTCGGCGAGCGGGTGGTGGGAGCCGACGGTGCGATAGACCGGGCCCTGCTCGGTCAGATCGTGTTTAACGACCGCGCCGCCCTCGAAGACCTCAACGGCATCGTCCACCCGCTGGTACGCAAGGAGGTCGCCCAGCGCATAGCGGATGCGATCGCGGAGGATGAAGATGCCGTGATCGTGGTCGAGGCGGCGTTGATGGCCGAAACGGGCTGGAGCGGGGGCGCAGGCGAAGTCTGGGTTACTGTCACCGATTCGGATGTTGTGGTCGATCGTCTGGTGAACCTTCGTGGCATGGAGCCCGAAGAGGTCCTGCTACGCATGGCTGCTCAGACCGACAACGAGACGCGCCGCCGTCATGCTACCCGCGTGATCGAAAACAACGGCACCGTCGAGGACCTCGAGGCCGAGGTGGATGGCGCCTGGCGCGAGCTCGTCGGGTCGGAGTAGGCCTAGCCCGTGAGCTCGCCCGCGCACACGATTCGGCGCAGCGCCGAGCGTTTTGCCGAGCGCACTGCGCTGGTGGTGATGCGCGGTCCGGACGGTGACGGGCGCCACCGAGAGGTGGCCTCCATCAACTACGGCGATCTCTATGCCGACGTGCTGCGCCTGTGCTCGGGACTGCACGTCGCCGGCGTGCGGCCAGGCGATCGGCTCGCCGTGCTTCTCGACAACAGCATAGAGATGGTCGCCACCGAGTGGGCCTGTCTGCTCGCCGGATACGTGTGGGTGGCCCTCAATACACGCTCCTCCCCTGAAGAGCTTGCGGCTATTCTTCGCGACTCGAGTCCGGCGGTCGTGGTCGTCGATGAGGCCCACTGTGAGTTGCTCGAAGGAGCGCCGCTGCCGGCAGCCTGTATTCGTCTCGAGACCGGCAGCGGCCGGAGCTACTCGAGATTTCTCGCAGCAGGAGACTGCAGCGAACCGAGGCGCGAGCCGACCGGCGAGGATCCGGTTCGCATCCGCTACACCTCGGGAACGGCCGGCCGTCCCAAGGGCGCGGTGCTCGCGCGGCGTGGCTACGAGGCGTCCGTAGAGGCGGTGGCCGGCGTGATAGCGCCGCTGGCCGCCGACGACGTTCTCGTCCAGGCAGCACCGATGACGCATGCGGCCGGCGCGATGCTGCTGCCGCATGCGCAGGTGGGCGCGCGCGCGGTCCTGCTCGATCACTTCGAGGCCGGCTCCTTCATCGATCTCGTCGCCGCGGTCAAGGGGACCGCGGTGTTCTTGGTGCCCACGATGCTGGTTCGCGTCCTCGAGGCGCTGGAGGATCCGGCGCGGCTGGCGAGTCTTCGCACCATAGTCTACGGCGGCGCGGCCATGCCGGTGGACCGGCTAAGACGCGGCCTCGACCTGCTCGGGCCGGTGTTCGTCGAGATATACGGCCTTACGGAGTCCACCTGGCCGGTGACCGCGCTTCGCCGCGAGGATCACGTGGTTGCCGGCGGCGAGCCAGCGCTCGAAAGGAGGCTGACCTCATGTGGCCGGCCCACGTCTGTGGGTGAGTTGCGCATCGTGGATGGCCGAGGCAACGACCCGGGGCCGGGAGAAGCCGGCGAGATCGTCGTGCGTGGCCGCAACACCATGCTCGGCTACTGGGACGCCGAGATGGAGTGCGCGGCCACCGGCAGCTCTGCGGGGGGCAAGGGCCTCGATGCTGACGGCTGGATGCACACTGGGGATGTGGCCTGGCGCGACGCGGATGGGTTCGTGACCATCGTCGATCGTTTGCACGACATGATAGTCAGCGGTGGCTTCAACGTGTATCCCCGCGAGGTCGAAGAGGCGCTGTCGAGTCACGGGGCGGTCCTCGAGGCGGCCGTGGTCGGGAGGCCGAGCGAGGAATGGGGCGAGACCGTGCACGCGTACGTGGTGTTGCGGCCCGGGGCCGAGACCACTGCCGCCGAGCTCATTGCCCATTGCGCAAAGCACGTGGCCGGCTACAAGAAGCCGCGTTCCGTCGAGTTGGCGGACGAGCTGCCGCGCAACGCTTCGGGCAAGATACTTCGGCGCGAGTTGCGCGACCGGTTACGGAACACCAGCCCATGAGCGTAGTGACGGCCGAGGTGCGCCGGTACGCATAGGCAGTGGTGGCCCACGCGGGCCGAGGGCTCAGGTGTCGAGTGCCAGCTCGAGCAGACGCTCGACGAGTTCGACCATGCTCAGGCCCGCCTCCCGCCACAGGCGCGGGTACATGCTTATCTCGGTGAAACCCGGGATGGTGTTGATCTCGTTCAAGTAGACCGCACCGTTGCCGCGATCGACGAAGAAATCTATGCGCGCCATGCCGCGCCCACCTATCAACTTCCAAGCGGTCGAGGCCATCTCGCCTATTTGTGCCACGGTCGGTTCGGGCAGGTCGGCAGGAGCCAGGAGACCGGCGGTGGAGGCCACATACTTGGCATCGAAATCGTAGAAGCCCTCTTGCGGGACGATTTCTCCGGGCGGCGAGAGCTCGGCGGGGTCGTGGCCGAGGACGGCGATCTCGATCTCACGCGCGTCCACCGCTCGTTCTACGACTACGCGGGGATCGTAGCGGCGCGCTTCGGCCAGGGCGTCGGGTAGCGCGGCGGCCTCGTCCACCCGGGTGATGCCGACCGAGGAGCCGAGGTTCGAGGGCTTCACGAAGCAGGGGAAGCCGAAGGCGCCCTCGATACTGGCAGCGACCTCGTCGCTGTCGGCCTCACAGGCATCCAAGAACTCGACCTGCGGTAGCCCCACACCCGAACACAGGGTCTTCATGGCCAGCTTGTCCATGGCCAGCGCAGAGGCGGTCGATCCGGCGCCCACGAACGGCACGCGCACGGACTCGAGGAAGCCCTGTACGCTGCCGTCTTCTCCGCCCGGTCCGTGCAACACCGGAAAGACGACGTCCACGGCCGCCTTCTCGCCACGCGGTGTGTCGCCGCCAAGGGCGACCAGGCGGGTCCGCCGCCCGTCCCAGCCCAGAGTCACGGGCTGGCCGCTGGTGCCGTCGAACTCGATGAGAGCGGCCTCGGCCGTCTCCAGCATCGGCGCGAAGTCGCCCAGATGCCACACTCCCGCCTGGGTGATGGCGACGGTGCTCACTCTGTGCCGGGTCGCGGCCAGCGCGCGTAGCACCGCGGCCCCCGAGCGCAACGAGATCGAATGCTCCGGCGAGGCCCCACCTACCAGGACCAGGACGTGCTTTGCGGGGGTATTCATGACTGTCGCCTTTGCAAGATCTTGCTATGTGCAGGGGTAGCGGACCGCGTGGTGGCGCGCCCGGACCTGCCCCGACCATTCATGAAGGACTAGTATGGGGCGG
>PIVZ01000721.1 GCA_003354045.1 bacterium | reverse complement strand
ACCGTGACGATCGGCGCGCCCTCGAGACATTTTCCTCGCCGCGCCCATCGCGCCCGTTCAGACCGTGTGAGGAAAAGTAGGTGGCAAGGGCTCAGAGAATCGGCCAGTCCCACCTTCGTCTCGCATTCCCCGGGCGCAAAGACGTGTTGCTGGCTGAGAGCCAGCGGATGCTTACCTGCCGAAAGCCCCGCTTCGCGTATACCGTCGCTGATGGCCTGGCCGATGCCGTGCGCATCGGCCCCCTGGATGCAGAGAACCAACGGTGAATTGTCACTGGCGAACGTGCCGTCAGGCCAGGTGGTGAACTCGGCGACATAGCGCAGGTATGCGGCCTTTAGCCGCGCCGCCTTGGTCTCATCCACCTGCGGCTGTGTCTGGGATCGCGCCGCCGTGGGACAGACGAGAACGATCAATGCGCACAGTGTGGCGAGGATATGTCGGTTCAGGGTGCCCACGTCACCTTGGCGAACACGCGCCGTTGCGGCTCGGTCGTAACGAGGGACTCTCCAACGAAGTACTCCCCGTGGTGCGAATCGAGAAGATCCTGACCGACCACACTCAGCTCGAAGCTCTCGGTGACATGCCAGCCTAGACGAACATCCAAACGGAAGTAGCTATCGACGGCGAGTGCCGAGAGGTTATCGACGTAGTAAAGAATCGTGTCGAATTCCACGCGGGGGAGAGGCCGCAGCATCGACCTTATGGATGCCTGATGCTCGGGGCTCTCTCCCTCGTCGAAGAGCGGCCGTGCGTCCGGGAAATCCCTTTCGACGTTCATGTGCAGCCAGGTATAGGCGGCCGTCAAGTTCCACCTGGGCGACACCGACCAGTGGCCGAGGGCTTCGAAGCCGAGCGTGTCGCCGTCGCTGTCGTTGGCGAGGACCTGGGGCACGACTCTATGTGGTGGCGATGGCTCGTCTTCGAAGAAAGCCTGCGAGGGGTCGAAGGCGCCGGTCACCAGGTCGCGGTAATCGTTGTAGAAGACGGCGATGTCGAGCAGCGTCGATGGGGTCGGCCGCGTGCGGTAGCCCGCTTCGTAAGCATATAGCTCCTCGGACTCCACGTCTTCATTGCCGACGATCCTGAAGAGGTCGATGCCGTTTTGGGTCGGAATGGCGAAGATGTCTATTCGGACGTCGTTCTCCGAGCGCAAGGGTACGCGAACCGCCCGCGACACGGCGGCCCACACGGTCTGGCGCTCGCTCGGAGTCCATGCCGTCCTCACGCTCGGCTGAATCTCCCAGCCGGTGAAATCGTTGTGCTCGATTCTCGCGCCTACCGAGAGGCGGAGCCGTTCGGGGATGAGCGTGATCTCATCGTGCACGAAGCCGGTGTAGGTGTGTGACTCGCGGATTTTCGGGGATAGAGTTACGGACGCTCTGCCGAGGGTGTCGTCGCGGACGAAGCGGTAGCCGAGTCCCCACACGACGTCCTGGCGCTGGCCGAACTGGAAACGGTGCTGGACGTCGAGATCGGCCGTGTCGGTTTCCGTCTTATAGATCAGACGGTCGCGTGCGGTGCGGTCGTAGTAGGCCTTGGCCGTGAGCTCCGAATCGGCCGAGAGCGCGCGGCTCCAGCGGGCAAGAATGTTCTGGCCTTCCACGTCACTCGAACTGTCGAACTCGCCCGGCGTGAAGTCGGTGATGTTCTCGAGCGTGCGCACCCGCTCATCGACATCGGACTCGTAGAGGTCGCCCTGAACGGTCAGGCGGTCGTGCTCGCCGAACGTTCCGTCCACGCGGAAGCCGCCCTGGATCTTGTCCCAGTCCGCGGGTATGTCCCTGCCCGAAGCGTCCACCAGGCCGTCGTGATCAGAGCGCTTGAGATAGGCACGGTAGTGAAAGTTCTCCCCGAGTCGCCCCCCATAGCGGGCAGAGGCCAAGACGCGATCCTCGCTCCCACCGCCGACCGATACCAAGGGCCCCTGCGTTTCCGAGGCCGCCTTGGTGATGATGTTGATAACGCCGTTTACCGCGTTCGGCCCCCACAGACTGCTTCCAGGGCCGCGGATCACCTCGATGCGGTCGAGGTCCTCGAGCATCACGTCCTGTACGTCCCAGTGGACGCCCGAGAACAGCGGCGTATAGACGGCCCGCCCGTCGATGAGAACCAACAGCTTATTGGCGAACTCGTCGTTGAAGCCGCGAGACGAGATCGCCCAGGTGCTCGAATTGGCACGCGCCACGTTGAGGCCCGGCACCAGCCGCAGGGCTTCGGGGATGCTCGTAGCCCCCGCGCGGCGAATCTCCTCGGGCGTAAGGATGTAAAGAGCCGCAGCGGCCGAGAAGAAAGGCTCGGGCTTTCGGGAGAGCGTAGCTACGTCTACGTCGA
>PIVZ01000146.1 GCA_003354045.1 bacterium | reverse complement strand
TTTCGACTTCTCCCCCTCCGAGGGGGAGAAGTCGAAAGCCGCGACTTGACCCCCTCTCTAATACTCCGGCTTGTAGTCGAACTTGTGGTGGGTTTCTAGAAGCCGCACGGTGCCGCTGGCCGAGCGCATGACCACGGAGTGGCTTATGGCCCCGCCCTTGAAGAACTTCACTCCGGCGAGGTACTCGCCGTCGGTTACGCCGGTGGCGGCGAACAAGATGTTGCCGCGCGCCATATCGCGGATCTCGAGCTTGGCGTCGGCATCGTTTATGCCAGCCTCGTAGAGAGTCTGCCTGTCGCTCTGCGAGCGCAACGCGAAGCGCCCTTGCAGGAACCCGCCCATGCACTTGATGGCGGCGGCAGAGAGGATTCCCTGAGACGCGCCTCCCGTACCGAGCAGCATGTCCACCCCGGAGCCTTCACGTGCGGCCGCCATCGCCGCCGCCACGTCGCCATGGGGAATGAGCTTCACGCGGGCGCCGGCCCCGCGAACCGTCTCGATGAGGTCGTCGTGGCGCGGACGGTCGAGAATAATCACCGTCAGGTCCTCGACGTAGCAGCCACGCGCCTCGGCCAGTAACTTCAGGTTCTCAGGCGGCGAGTTGTCAAGATCGACTACGCCGACGCCATCGGCGCTGGTGGCCATTTTCTCCATGTAGGTATTGGCCGGGCAGCGCAAGAAGCCGCCCGCTTCGCCCAGCGCCATGATCGACATCGCGTTGGGGCCGCCAAGCGCGCAACTCACGCTTCCCTCGAGCGGATCGATGGCTATCTCGACCTCCTCACCGTCGGTGCCCAGCCGCGAACCACCGGCCAGCAAATCGCCTTCGACCTGCTGAGGGTCACCCACGACGATCTCGCCTTGGACGGCATCGATCCCGCCGAAGGAGTACACAATAGCCTGGCTGGCCACCCGTTCCGGGGCCATCTCCTCGCCACGGCCGTTCTCACGCGCAGCCGCAAGCGCTGCCGCCTCGGTTATGCGAACCAGTTCGAGTGCAAGATTGCGTTCCATCTCCAATCTCTCCCGCGGCCCGGGCGGGTCAGGAATCGTCCGCCAAGAACCGGTCGAGGAGGAGGTGTCCGTCCTCGATGAAGTCGCCGGTCGCTTCGGCCGCCTTCTCGCTGAAGCCGCGGGTCTCACCCCTACGCTTGGACTTGGAGTCCAGTATAGCAAATGGGACCGGGTCGTCGGCATGGGTCTTGGTCGATACCGGAGTGGCGTGATCGGGCAGCGCCATCACCCGCCAGCTGCCGAAACTCTCCAGCCCGTCGAGGATCGTCCCGATCACCTTGACATCGAGATCCTCGATCGCCTGCACCTTGAGGTCCGCGTCCCCCATATGACCCGACTCATCGGGCGACTCCACATGAATGAAGACAAAGTCGTGATCTTCGAGGGCGGCAAGGGCGTACTCGCCCTTACCCACATAGTTCGTGTCTACGAAGCCGGTCGCGCCGGGCACGTGGATGCGGTCCATGCCGGCAAGACGGCCGAGCCCACCCACTACGTCCACCGCCGTTATCAAGGCTCCCGTAAGCCCGTAACGCTCCCCCAAAGTCGGAACCGTCGGCTTGCGCCCCTGCCCCCACAGCCAGATATCGGTGGCGGGTTTGTCACCGCGCGAACGGCGGCGCTCGTTGGCCGGGTGGGCGGCCATCAGCTCGTGTGCGGCAGTGCGGATCTCGGCCAGCTCTTCGGCGCCCTCCCCCGAGGGCAGATAGGAAGCAATCGACTGCCCGGTGATATCGTGCGGAGGTGTGGTTTTCGTATCGGTCGGCCCGCCTTCCCAGACCATCAGATGCCGGTAGCTCACACCCGAGTGGAACCGGTGCGTCGCCGTGCCGAGCTCGCGCTGGAGCGACTCGATGATCTCTGCCGCCTCCTCCGACTCGATGTGGCCGGCCGTGAAGTCCCCCATCACGGGGTCGCCATTGTTCTCCTCGATCGTCACCAGATTGCAGCGAAACGCCACTCCCGTCTCGCCCAGGTCGATGCCCATGCTGGCCGCCTCTATCGGCGAGCGTCCGGTGTGGTAGGTGCGGGTGTCGTAGCCGAGGATGGTCATGGTGCCGACATCCGTACCCGGCGGCATGCCGGCGGGAATCGTGCGCACCGAGCCGAGAGCGCCCTGGTTGGCCATGCGGTCGAGATTCGGCGTCCGGGCCTTCTCCAAAGGGGTAAGCCCGCCGAGACTCTCCACGGGGTAGTCCGACATCCCGTCGCCCTGGACGATTACGAACTTCATGACGCCTTACCCGGGCCGGCCAGCGCGCGGCTACAGCCCCATGACCTCCAGCACGGCATCGAGGTCGGCCGGCACTCGGCAAGGTTCTGCGCAGACTTCGATTGCATTAGAGGGGTCCTTTAACCCATGACCGGTAAGTGTACAAACTACAACCGTTTTTGCCTCAATCGCGTCCGCTCGAGCCAAACTGCGCAGGCCCGCTATCGTGGCCGCCGAGGCGGGCTCCGCGAAGATCCCCTCGGTGGATGCGAGCAGCTTGTAGGCATCTATGATCTGCCCGTCGGTGACCATCTCGATCGTGCCGCCGGATTCGTCGCGGGCCGCTTCGGCCGTCTTCCAACCAACCGGATTGCCAATGCGTATGGCAGTGGCCAGGGTTTCAGGGTCTTCGATGGGATGGCCATGAACGATGGGTGCGGCGCCCTCGGCCTGAAAACCCATCATCTTGGGTAGCTCGGAGATGACGCCCGCGTCCCGGTACTCCTTGTAGCCCATCCAATAGGCCGAGATGTTGCCGGCATTGCCGACCGGCAGGACATGGTAGTCGGGCGGTCCACCAAGAGCGTCACAGATTTCGAATGAAGCAGTCTTCTGCCCCTGCAGGCGGTAGGGGTTGGTCGAGTTGACCACCGTCACCCCTCGCTGCTCGGCCACCGCTCGCACTATGCGCAGGGCATCGTCAAAGTTACCGTCGATCTCCACTACCTGAGCTCCGTGCATCACCGCCTGGCTGAGCTTGCCAATGGCGATCTTGCCGTGCGGGATGATGACGAAGCTCTTTAGCCCGGCGCGCGCAGCGTAAGCCGCGGCCGAGGCCGAGGTATTGCCGGTGGAGGCACAGATGACAGCGCTGGCCCCTTCCGCCCGCGCCATCGTCATCGCCACCGTCATCCCGCGGTCCTTGAACGAGGAGGTCGGGTTCATGGCCTCGTACTTGAGGAACAAACGGGCGTCGATGCCGATCTTGCGTGCTAGCCGCGGCGCCTCGATCAGAGGGGTGTTCCCCTCGAGCAGGGTGACCGCCTCGGCATCTCCCACGGGAAGGTGGTCTCGGTAATATTCGACGACTCCGGGCCAGCGCATTTATTCTTGCTCCCCCAGTTCTTCTTCCACGCGAATCACCATCGGACGCCCGCGGCACCCTTTCTTGCGAACGACTCGCGCAAGCGCCCTGCGCAAGGCCGCCTCTCGCGACCTGTGGGTGCGCACGACCACGGGCACTACACCACGGGAAGGCTTCGCTCGTTGTACCACGGTGGCAATGCTGATCCGTTCCGCCGCCAGTGCGCTCGCCACGCCCGCCAGCACGCCCGGCTCGTCGCGCAGCTGGAAGCGAATGTAGTGCTCGTGCGACACCTCGCCAATCGGCATCACCGGCGAAGCTGCGATGGTGGACACCGGGCGGCCGTACGGCAACACCGTCGGCGCGATGTCTTCCTTGATGCTGCGGGCCGCCTCTATCACGTCAGCCACCACCGCCGTAGCGGTCGGCATCATACCGGCCCCCTGCCCGTAATATATCGAAGTGCCGAGCGCCGCACTGCGCACGCACACGGCATTGAACGGCCCCGAAACCTGCGCAAGCAGGTGGCCGCCGGGGACCATCGTCGGCTGCACGTGGGCTTCCACCCCATCGCCGGTGTCACGCGCTACAGCCAGTAGCTTTATCGCGTAGCCGAACTCGCGGGCATAGGACATGTCCACGCCGGTGATGTTGCGGATGCCTTCTACGGAGACGCTCTTGGGACGTATGCGCTTGCCGAACGCCAGGGCCACCAACACCACCAGCTTGTGCAGCGAATCGAGGCCGTCCACGTCGTAGGTAGGGTCGGCCTCGGCCAGACCCATCGCCTGGGCCTCGGCGAGAACCTCGGCGAACTCACCGCCGCCGCCCGCCATCTTGGAGAGCACGTAGTTGGCCGTACCGTTGAGGATACCGTAGACCTCGCGCACGCTGTCGCCGGCCAGCGCTTCCTTGAGCGTACGTATGATAGGAATCCCGCCGCACACGCTGGCCTCGAAACCGTAGGCTACGCCGGCTTTCTCGGCCGCACGGGCAAGTTGCGCGCCGTGCTCGGAAAGCAGCGCCTTGTTAGCACTCACGACGGCCTTGCCGACACGCAGAGCTTCGAGATGAAAGCTTCGCGCCGGCTCGATCCCGCCGATCAGCTCTACCACGATCTGCACTTCGGGATCGGCGATCAGCCGGTGTGCATCGCGAATCAGCACGCCCTTCGGAAGCTTGATACCCCGGTCGCTACGCAAATCGAGATCGGCAACGCGCACCAGCTCGAGGCGCGCACCGAGGCGCTCGCCGAGCTCGGCCCTCAGGGACTTGAGCAACTTCGCCACACCCGTACCGATGGTGCCGAAGCCGATCAGTCCGACGCCTATCTTTCCACCAGCCTTTGCCACCTACTTCACCACGCCTTGCAGGCCCGAGCCCGCTGCGAAAAACTCTTTTATGCCGCGAATCGCCTGCCGCGTACGGTGGGGATTTTCGATGAGCGCGAAGCGCACGTAGTCGTCACCATAGCGCCCGAAGCCAATTCCCGGAGAGACCGCGACCTTGGCCTCGCTCAACACGAGCTTCGAGAACTCCAGGGAGCCCAACGAACGGAATTCTTCGGGGATGGGCGCCCACACGAACATGGTCGCCTTGGGCGGCTCCACCTCCCAGCCTACCCTGCCCAGACCGGAGATGAGCACGTCGCGGCGCGTACGGTAGAGGTCCACTATCTCCTGCACGCAGTCCTGCGGGCCGTTCAGCGCCTCGATCGCCGCCACCTGAATGGGCGCGAACATGCCGTAGTCGTAGTAGGACTTTACCCGCGCAAGTGCGGCGATCATCTCCGGGTTACCGGCCACGAAGCCGACCCGCCAGCCCGGCATGCTGTAGGTCTTGGAGAGCGTGTAGCACTCCACGCCGACATCCTTGGCGCCAGGAACCTCGAGAAAACTCGGCGCCCGGTAGCCATCGAACACCAGCTCCGCATAGGCGTTGTCGTGAATGACCATCAGGTCGTGCTCACGCGCGAGCTCGACGACACGCTCGAAGAAAGCCAGGTCCACGACCTCGGTGGTCGGATTGGCCGGAAAGCTGAGAATGAGCAGCTTCGGCTTTGGCCACACATCCTTGATCGCCTCTTCGAGGCTGGCGATGAAATCCTCGCCGGGAATCAACGGCACATGGCGCAGGTCGGCGCCGGCAATCACCACCGAGTACTGGTGAATCGGATAGGTCGGCGACGGGCACAGGACGGTGTCGCCGTTATTGGTAATCGTGAGCACCATGTGGGCAAGCCCTTCCTTGGCTCCCATGGTGCAGATCATCTCGGAGTCGGGGTCGAGATCGATGCCCCACTTGCGTTTGTACCAGCTACAGGCGGCAAGCCTCAGCTTGTAGAGACCGCGGGATACCGAGTAGCGGTGGTTGGCACTCTTCTGCAAGGCCACCGCGGCCTTGTCCACGATGTGCTGCGGGGTGGGCTGGTCGGGATTGCCCATGCCGAAGTCGATTATGTCCTCGCCGCGGCGCCTCGCCTCGTGCTTGAGCTCGCCGATCTCGTTGAAGACGTACGGTGGCAGCCGCTTGATCCTTGCGAACTCGCGGCTCATGGCGCACTCCCTCGGACGGTCGCGAAGACCTTGTCGGCTCGGTAGGAGGAGCGCACCAGCGCTCCCGAGGCCACCTCGGCAAAGCCGATGGCACGCGCCTGGGCGGCGATCTCTTCAAACTCGTGCGGCTCGACGTAGCGGGCCACTGCATGATGGGCGCGGGTGGGCCGCAGGTACTGACCAACCGTGATGATGCTACAGCCTGTCGAACGGATGTCCTTCATCGTCTCACTCAGCTCTTCTCTCGTCTCCCCGAGCCCCACCATGACCCCGCTCTTTACGAGGCCAAATCCTTGCTCGCGCACCAGCCGCCCGGCCACACGCAACACCTCCAACGAGCGATCGTAAGTCGCGCGCCCTCTTATCTGCGGGGTCACGCGCCTCACCGTCTCCAGATTATGCCCAAAAACGTCGGGCCGCGCCGCAATCACCCGCCCGAGGAGCTCCTCGCGACCGTTGAAGTCGCCGGTCAAGACCTCGACCTCGACACCCGGCAGCCGCTTTCTCAGCGCCGCGATGGTTCGGACGAACTGCCCGGCACCTTCGTCGGCAAGGTCATCGCGCGCGACGGTGGTAACGACAACGTACCGCAGCCCCATCTGCGCCGCGGTCTCCGCGACCCGGGCCGGCTCGAGTGGGTCCACAGGACGCGGCCGCCCTGTCGTTACCGAGCAGAACGCGCAGCGTCGCGTACACGTGTCGCCCAGCAGCATGAAGGTGGCCGTACCGCGGTCGAAGCACTCGCCAATGTTCGGGCAGCGAGCCTCCTCGCAGACTGTCACCAGCCGGCCCTTTCTGAGCCGCCGGATCACGGGCTCGGCGTTGCCGAGCCTGCCCGTACGGTTGACCACCCAAGATGGCAGCCGCTGCTGAGTCACGGGCATGACCGCCTTATATTTCAACCGGTTCTCCGTTCAACCACACGCAACACTTCGCATGATCGCGGGCGCTCCGGCCCCGGCTAGCCGACCTCGGCCAGTCGCAGCTTCTCGCCCCAGCGCTGCTCGATCACGCGGCGTAGCTCAGCCGAGTGCGGCGAGGCCAGCTCCGGGTCTTCTTCGAGCCACGCGCCGGCGCTCGTCCGTGCCAGCTCGAGGAGTTCCTCGTCTCGTACGAGATTGGCCGCTCGAAAAGCGGGCAGGCCGGACTGCCTGGTCCCCAGGTACTCGCCGGGACCGCGCAGCCTCAAGTCGGCCTCGGCGATCTCGAAACCGTCCGTGGTGCGCTCCATCACGCGCAGGCGCTCGAAGGAGTCGCGGCTCTGGCCCTGCTCGGCGACCAGGCAGCAAAACGACTCTCGTGCGCCGCGCCCCACCCGGCCGCGTAGCTGATGTAGCTGGGCCAGGCCGAAGCGTTCCGCGTGCTCGACCACCATTATCGAGGCGTTGGGAACATCGATGCCGACTTCGATGACGGTGGTCGCAACCAGAACATTCAGCTCGCCGTCCTTGAAGCTGCGCATGGCTGCGTCCTTCTCGGCCGCCTTCATGCGACCGTGCAGGAGTCCGACTCGGAAGTCCTTGAAAGGGCCTGCCTGAAGCTGTTCGGCCATCGATGTGGCATCGGCGAGGTCCATGGCCTCCGACTCCTCCACCAGCGGGTAGACGATGTAACACTGGCGGCCGTCCTCTACGGCCTTGGCCATGCGCTCGTGGAGCTTGTTGCGCGCGCCCGGGCGGATCACGCGGGTGACTACCGGCGTGCGGCCGGGCGGAAGCTCGTCAAGAAACGAAACGTCGATGTCGCCGTACAGGGTAAGCGAGAGCGTGCGCGGAATCGGTGTGGCCGAGAGCAGCAGCGTGTCGGCTTGCGCACCCTTGAGAGCCGCACGCTGCATGACGCCGAAACGGTGCTGCTCGTCCACGATGCCGAGCCCCAGTTTGGCGAACGCGGTGGCCTCCTGGATCAACGCATGAGTACCGACGACCAGATCGACGACGCCCCCTGCCACGCCTTCGCGCACGCGCCGAGCCACGGCCGCCGCGACCTTGCCGGTGAGCAGCTCCATGCTCACCCCTTCACGCTCGGCCCACGGAGTCATCGTCGCGTAGTGCTGCTCGGCCAGCAGTTCGGTCGGCGCCATCATCGCGGCCTGGTAGCCGGCCGCCACGGCCTGTAAAGCGGCCGCAAAGGCGACCACCGTCTTGCCGCTGCCGACATCGCCGTGAACCAAACGAGTCATCGGTCGCGGGCGTTCCATGTCGGCCGCAACCTCGGCGACCACGCGGCGCTGGGCCGCCGTCGGCTCGAACGGCAGGCCGTCGAAGAAACCCTCGATCCGCTCCCCGGCAACCGCCATGGAAATGCCGGCCTCCAGGCGGCGGGCTGCCTTGCGCAGGCTCATGCCGACCTGCAGGGCGAACAGCTCGTCAAGGATCAGCACGCGGTGCGCCGGCGTGGCCGAGCTCGCGAGTTCTTCGATGTCGGCGTCGCGCGGCGGTCGGTGAACGTAGCGCAGGGCTTCTGCCAGGGAGGTAATCCCGAGACTTTCACGTAACGGCTCGGGAACCACCGTGCGGGCCTGCTCGGCGCAGGCGTCAACGACCCGCTCCACCATCCCACGCATGGCGGCCACCGGAATGTCGGTGGGCTTCTGGTAGACGGGCAAGACGCGCGCCACGGCCGAAGCGTCGTCGGTGTCGCCAAGGTGCTCGATCTCCGGATGCACGATCTGCACGCCGCCGCGCGGCGCCTTCTCCAGCCGCCCATGCACCAGCCACATCCCGCCTGCGGCGAGTTTCTCCCTGAAGTAGGCGGCCTGGTGAAACCACACGAGGTTCACCCAGCCGCTCTTGTCGCCGAGAATCCCGCGCAGTATCACGCGCCGCCGCCCGCGCGGCCTGATTTCGCGTACGCCCGAGATCGTCCCCACCAGCGTGGAGTCCTCGCCGGAGGCGGCCTCACCTATGTTGATGATGTTACGGCGATCCTCGTAGCGAAACGGCAGGCGGTAGAGCAGATCCTCGAGGGTCGTTATCCCGGCCTTCTCGAGTATCTCGCCCCTGCGAGGCCCGACCCCTTTGAGAAAGCGTATCGGGTCATCGAGCCGCATCGTCCGCTACCCGGTTCAGCTCCAGGCGCCGGAATGAAAGTCTTGTAGAGCAGTCACGCCGAGCTCGGAGTCCTTGAGCAGGCACATACCCTCGGCCGCCGCAGTGGCGCCGGCAATGGTAGTGAAGTACGGGATGCCGACCTCGAGGGCGGCCCGCCGCAGCGTGAACGAGTCGCGGATGCTCTGCGGCGTGCTCGACGTGTTGATGACGAGATCGACCTCGCCGGCGCGTATCGCGTCAACTGTGTGCCAGCTCCCCTCGTGGACCTTGTTCAAGACCGCACACGCGAGCCCGTTGGCTGCCAGGTGCGCGGCCGTTCCTTTGGTGGCAACGAGCTCCATGCCGGCCTCCAGCAAACGCTTGGCCACCTCGACTGCCGCCGTCCTGTCTTCCTCGCGAACCGTAACGAGCACCGTGCCGGCATCCGGCAGCGCGTTTCCGGCGGCCAGCTCGGCCTTGAGATAGGCCAGCGCGAAGTTGCGGTCGATACCCATCACCTCGCCCGTGGACTTCATCTCCGGCCCCAGAATCGTATCCACACCCGGAAACTTGAGGAACGGCAACACCGCTTCCTTGACCGAGCTGAACTGAGGTATCACCTCCTCGGTGAAGCCGAGCTCTGCCAGCGTCTCGCCGGCCATCACACGCGCGGCGAGCTTGGCCAGCGGCACGCCGG
>PIVZ01001556.1 GCA_003354045.1 bacterium | reverse complement strand
TGACCGTCGCTGGTACAGCGAAGAGTCCCCTGACTCTCGAAGCGCCGCAGGTGGGCTTGTACCGAGACTGCGGCTGCATCGTGCAGGAACTTCGGGATATCCGTGTAGATGCGCTCCACCAGTGCGGCAATCGTGGGGACACCGGCGTCGATGCCCTCCAGTATTTGCTCGTCGCGCAGCGCCCGGTGCGCCAGGTACTCTTCGATTTTCTCGCGCGGGTCGTGAATGGCCGGACCGTGTGCCGGATAGATCACGTCCGCGTCGAACTCGAGAAGGCGGCCGAGGGAGTCGAGGTAGTCACCGAGGTCGCCCTCGGGCGGTATGACGGTGGTACCGGCACCGAGCACTACATCGCCGGTGAACAGCGCCCTCTCCTCTTCGAAGTAGAAGCACAGATGATCGGCTGCATGGCCGGGCGTCCATATGGCACGCAGCGTGGCGCCCTGCGTGCGGATCTCATGGCCATCACCTATGGCCTCGATCTCGAGGCCTGAATCGTGCGCAGGCCACGGCTTCTTCAAGACCCTGAGCGGACCGAAACGATCGCGGATGCTCGCGACACCGCC
>PIVZ01000145.1 GCA_003354045.1 bacterium | reverse complement strand
ATTCGTACTCGAGCGGATCATGATGATTACCGACTTTGAAGTGGAGCCGATCGCTCATCTCACATTCCGCGGCCCATTCGATTGCGCTTTCAATCTGATGCGAATCGATGTTGTAGCCGGATACCTGACCACCGGTCAACGTGGCGAAGTGATGCGAGATTCTTCCTCTCCCGCACCCCATATCCAACAGATGGGACTTCCCGGGGTTCTCGAGATTCATCTTCTTCAACACAGCTTGTTCAATTAACAACTGATTCCCATACAGACCCTCCGATTCGTCCAGCTGGGGCGGGATGTAGAGCTTTTCTACGTCGAAGACCGACAATATGTCGCTCAAGACCTTGTAGTAATCCGCCACCGCCTTGGTCTCGTCCTCTGTCTTGGTCTCCTCACCGGCTTGCATTCGTTGGAAGAATTCATACGCGTCGATATAGGCTTGCTTGTCCTCTTTGGGCAACTTTGCCAGTTGTTTCATCGCGATGAACGAGGTCTTGATTCTGTACCAATTCATTCTATACACCCCGTATGGTGCCAAAACTCGGCCGGCCCTCCAGACAACGCGCCGAGCAGATTTTCAACGTCAACGGGAACAGTCTGTCTGAGTACTCGACACATATTGCCCGTTCACGATGATAATCTGCTCGCTAGCGAATTGACGCCAGGGTCAGTCCGGACTCGCTGTATCTGTTTGGACCTCGAGGCCGGTAGAGTCTGCGAGCAGGGCGGCCAGGTTTGCTGCACTCTGCTTGTCGAACAGCAAGAATCCCGCCGGCAACCAATCGCCATCTTTCTTTACGACGATCACTTGGAGGTGCGGCCGTTGCGTTCGTTGCCGCCTCGCGCCCGGCGATACGGGCTTGAGCAATTCCAGGATCAGGATGTGTGACAGCTCGGAGTGCGGCCATCGCATTCCGCCTATTTCTCGCGGCTTCCCCCAGCCAAGCTCGGTTTCTCCGAGGCGGAGCTCATTGGCATCGCGCCCTCTGAAGCGCGCACCGAACAACAAGATGAAAATTCCAAATCCAACGACGGCCGCGGCAGGCCCGTCGGAGAACGCTCCGGTCCAGTGCATCCACGCGCCAAGCGCAATGGTCAGGGTTCCTAGGACAATGCGGGGTTGTACAGGCCCTCGGTGCGGCGGTCGTCGCAGTGACCTGCCGGATAGCCCTTCCACGAGCTCCCAACCGCCATGGCGTGCAACGACGGTCGGTTCATAAGAACTCATCGAAGGTTGTGGTTGTCTTGTGTTCTCCGATTGCACGTTGTGCGAAGCCCGTAGTGTCCCAGAACTCGGACGAGCGGAATTTAACGCTGGAACGGTGACTTTTACGAGCGCATCCGGGAGCGATCTTGGTCTGCCCCCGACGGTTAGTCCACCCCCGTATGGTGCTTAGCCGGCCATGAACGCGAGCAGAGCTGTCAGCGCGAATGGGCATTTCCTGTCGAGTACTCGACAGATCCAGCCCGTTCACGATGAGAATCTGCTCCGCCGAAAGTGTTACCGATGTAGTCGGTACAAAATGTCACCTATGTGACCGGTATGGACCGAAAGAATGTGGCTCTCCATTCGGTCGGCTAGGCGAACCTTTCTCATCAGGGCCGCTCGGGGCGACATTTTGCCCCTGGGGGCAGAGTATTGCCCTTTTACGGCCGTCGAGTCTGCCATGACGTTGGGGTGGGCGAGGGAGACAGGTCTCTTATCTGATCGGCGACAATTACTTCTTTCAGTCGACGACAATTACTTTTTTCACCTCCGCGCGGCGTAAGCCTTGCAGATTCGGGCACTTCGGGGATGTCTGTCCCCATGGTGACGAAACGGCAGGTGCAGGTGTTGAGGTGGAAACTCATGGAAGGAAAGACACGGGAAGCAGCGGCCGCCGCGGCCGGGATGAGCGTACCGACGGCACGCAAGTGGGCCTCGGGGGCACTGCCGTTGCAGGAGCAAGGGTCACGACACTGGCGAACGCGGGTCGATCCGTTCGCCGGGGTCTGGGAACAGGAGATCGTGGCGTTGCTCGAGCGTGACGTGGACGGAGTGCTCGAGGGCACGACCATCTTCGAGGAACTCGATCGGCGTTATCCGGGCCGGTTCGCGCCCGGTCAGCTTCGCACCCTGCAGCGGCGTATCCGGGACTGGCGGGCGCTGTACGGGCCGGACAAGGAGGTCTTCTTCGAGCAGGTCCACGAGCCGGGCCGAGAGGCCGCCGGCGATTTCACGCACTGCGACGAGCTCGGAGTAACGGTTCAGGGGGAGCCGTTGGATCACCTGCTCTTCGAGCTCACGTTGAGCTACAGCAAGCGCACTTGGGCCAATGTGGCTTTCGGGGAGACCTACGAAGCGCTCGTCGACGGTATGCAGCGAGCGCTCGGCTTCTTCGGCGGCGTGCCGGCGGTGATTCGTCTCGACAACCTCTCGGCGGCCACCCACGAGCTTCGCCGTAGCGGAGGATGCGCCCTCAATACCCGCTTTGCCGCCGTGTTGGACCACTACGGCATGGCGAGCAGTCTGATCACGCCAGGCCGTGCCCACGAGAACGGTGTGGTCGAGCAACGCCATTTTCGCACCAAGCGTGCACTGGAGCAGGCGTTGCTCCTACGCGGCAGCAAGGAGTTCGAGTCGGTGACGGCCTACGAGAAGTTCGTCACCGAGGTGATCGAGCGCTCTCACAACCGGCATACTGCCGACGCGTTCGCCATCGAGCGGCAGCACTTGCGAGCGCTGCCGAGCACGCCGGTGCCGAGCTACACGGTCTTCGAGCCGGTGGTGCGACGCTGGAGCACGGTACGCATCGGAAGCCGAGTTTACTCTGTTCCCTCTCGGCTGATCGGCCACACGGTCCATGTGCGTCAGCACCCCGACGTCGTCGAGGTCTACTACCGAGGCAAGCTCGTCCAGACCATGCCGCGGTTGCGGGGCCACGCCGAGCACCGGATCGACTACCGGCACATCTCCGGCTCACTGGCCCGCAAGCCCGGAGCGTTCGCACGCTACCGCTATCGCGAGGAACTGTTCCCAAGCCTGGCCTTTCGCCAGGCCTACGATCGGCTGTGCACGAGCCACGGGGAGCGCGCCGATGTGGAGTACGTGCGCATCTTGCACCTGGCGGCGACCACGATGCAGTCGCGGGTGGATCAAGCACTGAGGACGGTTGTGGCTGAGAGGGTGCCGTTCGACTACGCCCACATCCAAGAGCTCGTCGATCCGCAACCGCGCACCGTGCCCAACATTAGTATCGGCAGACCCGATCTGTCGGTCTACGACGGCCTGCTCGCCGGAGGTGCTCTATGAGCGCCCCGGCCACAGCGACATCCATGAACGACGGTGACCGAATCAGCGAACTGCTTCGCACGTTCAACCTGACCACGGCTGCCGAGGAGTTGGTTCCGCGGCTGGTCGCCGCCGGCTTCGACCACGCGCTTGCGACACTGGCGGAGGTTCTCCGCGACGAGGCCGAAGCCCGCCATCAGCGCCGCGTCGATCGACTGCGCCGCGCCTCGAAGCTGCCGCCGGCCAAGACCTTCGAGACGTTCGACCATCAAAGGCTCTCGGCGGCGCTACGCCACAAGCTCGAGGAGCTGGCCACAGGTGCGTTCCTCGGCGAAGGGGTCAACGTGCTAGCGTTCGGGCTACCCGGGGTCGGCAAGAGTCACGCGCTCGCCGCGCTCGGCCACGGGCTCGTCCAGGCCGGCCATTCGGTCTTGTTCACGGCGACCTACGAGATCGTCCAAGAGCTGCTCGCCGCCAAGCGCGACCTCGACCTCCCTCGTAAGCTGCGCAAGCTCGACAACTACGAACTCGTCATCCTCGACGACATCGGCTACGTCCAGCAGACCAGCGAAGAAGCCGAGGTGCTGTTCACCTTGCTGGCCGAGCGTTACGAGAGGCGTTCGACGGCCATTACCTCCAATTTGGTCTTCAGCGACTGGGACCGGATCTTCAAGAACAAGATGGCGACGACCGCAGCCATCGACCGGCTCGTCCATTACTCGGTGATCCTCGAGTTCGACGTCACGAGCTACCGCACAGAGAAGGCGAAGACACCAAAACAAGCTCCACAGTCGGGGCCACGCAAGAAAGGGCAGAACCGGTGAAATCGACCGCCGATACCGTATCGCGCTCGAAGACGAGCTTCATGCCCGGCTCAGGAGCGACGATCCCGGTCGAGTGCGGGGTCAGGTACCCCCCTTACTCCGCCTCTCCAGGCCATCTCAGGGCTGTAGCCACCCTTAGATCTGAACAACTCCGGACACGCCGAAGGCTACCCGGCTCGTCCCTCGGCCCGCAGCGGATTGAAAGTCTTAGTTGTCGTCAGATGAAAGAAATAGTTGACGCCGGACACTTATCGTCTTGAATTCAACAAGTTGACGCCTTGGGAAGGCTTGGCCACGGGTCTGGCATGGAACGTGCTGTTAGCAGAGTTCGACGCAATTACGATACGGCCATATCGAGGTCGGCCGAATAATGGCACACGACGGGGGGCAAAATGCGTCGAGTACTCGTCAGAAATTGCCCGTTCACCATGAGAAACTGCTCGGCCGGCAACCCCGCCCCAAAACGCCCAAAGCCCCACGGCTCTCGCCTCAGGGCTTCGGGTTAAATAAGACGCTGCGAAAGTCCGCCGAGCGTAATTTGGCTCCCCTTTCGGTCGGCTAGACGAACTTTGTCTCGACTGGGAACAAGAGACTCGAACTTGTTCTCGGCCTGAGAACGCTTTGAGACCAGGGGGTTACGGCTTGAGTGATTTTGCTCCTCAATAATGGGACCCCATTCGTAGCCTGTCCTTTCGCCAGCACGCCTGTCGAGTACTCGTACACGTATTGCCTGTTCACGACGAGAGTCTGCTCCGACGATACGCAGACTTGTGGACACGGGATACGACGGTTGCTAATGTCTTCTTCAACCTAGGCAACCTATCTTGCCCACCCACGCTTGCCCACTGCCGTTGATGTTCTGATCGACGTAAGAGGCAAACATCATGAGTAGAATGCGCTGGCCGGTTACCTTGTCCGGCCCCAAGACAAGCGGGACCGAGTCATTTGACGGGATCATCCAGGGCCGTCTACACCACACGGCGTCGAGCGGATGTACTAACCGGCCAGTACGACATCCGGATTGGAGCAAGCCAAGGATGTCACGTTCAATTCCCAGCGTGTTAGCGATTATGTTTCTCTTGTCTGCCGGTCAGATGGCGGGCGCTTCCACCGAAATCATGAACGCCACTCTACCTGCGCCAAGAAGCCGCTTGGCGTGTGCCGCAGACCCCGTCGCGGGGAAAATCTATTGCTTCGGCGGGAGGAATCCGTCGGTCCTCAGCCAGACCATTGGGTATGAGCCGGGGGCCTTTGGGGTCACCACGGGTGTCATGCCCTCGCCAAGGCAACGCCTATCTTGTGCCACACGTGGCGACACCGGCGAGATCTACTGCTTCGGAGGACATGATGGGAGCACCTACGTCGACGATATCTGGATGTATGATACGAGCGACGATGCGTTCACCGTGATGGACGCCACGCTGCCTACGCCAAGGGACGGTATGGCCTGTGCAACAGACCCCGCGACGGGCAAGATCTATTGCTTCGGAGGATATGATGGGAGCACCTACCTCGACGAGATCGTTGAGTATGACCCAGCCACCGATACGGTCGGCACCTCGGTCGTCACGCTGTGTTCGGGAGTGTCCAGGTTGGCTTGTGTCGCACACCCCGCCACGGGGAACATCTATTGCTTCGGCGGGAGGACTCAGGCCTCCTCCAGGCTCCGCGACATGGCGTGGTATGACCCGGGAGTTCTGAGCGTTACCTGTGCGTCGAATGTGCTGCCTAGGGCACAGGCTGATTGGGCCTGTAGCGCAGTTGATGCCACCGAAAAGATATACTGCACGGGCGGGTACCTCTACGACGAGATCCTTGAGTATGACCCGGGCACCGATACGTTCGTGACCATGTCCGACGTGCTGCCCTCTGTAAGGAGGGAGTTGGCCTGTGCCACAGACCCCGCCACGGGCAAGATCTACTGCTTCGGAGGATATGATGGGAGCACCTACCTCGACGAGATCGTTGAGTATGACCCACATCTCTGTGGAGACGGCTTCGTTGGCGGAAGCGATCAGTGCGACGACGGCAATACGACCGACGGCGACTGTTGCTCGTCTACCTGCCAGTTCGAACTCAACGGCAACAGCTGTGACGACGGGAACCCAGAAACTAGCCCTGACACCTGTGACGGTATTGGAGAATGCGTGCCCGTCGAGCTTATGCAATTCGGCGTGGAGTAAGGATCTGCTCCGTTAGCAGGCTGATGAAAAACCGAGTTGTTTCTCAACACGAACGGGTAAGATATGTCGAGTACTCGTCCTCATTTTGCCCGTTGGCGATGAGAAGCAGCTCCGCGTAGGGTTCGGCGCAATAATGGCACCATACGCCGACGGCACAGACTCGTCCCGATACGATATTGACGAGGGACAGGCTCCCGACGCTCGTTGATCGCGAGCCGCCGGGCTGCTTCCCTATACTCGGCCGTTCCCTTACAATTCAAGCCACCTGGTATGAAGAGATGACCCGGCGCCACCGACATCATCGCGCCCACTTGATCTTCGTTATCTGTGCCGCCGCGCAGCTCGCGTACCTGCCGGCTGACGCCGACCCCGTCCATCTCGTCACTGATGGCCGAGGGGTGGAAGCAAGCGCGCAGGCGCAATCCGAAGTAGACTACAATCCCGAGTGGGAACACGCATATGACGCCCTGTATGCGCCCTTTGGTGCCCCTTTTATCGGCAACGTGTTCGCGGCAGCTCCTGTTACCGCTGCCTGGGGGGAAGCGCTGGCTAGCCAGGACTCCTTCATTGCGCTGCCATTAGTATGGGGCCAAGGCACGGCGAGCGCCGAAGCGGGGGCCACATGGATCGAGGAGAGAGGGGGCGGCAATTCGTCTAGTGGTGGGACATCCAACTTTGGCGTCATCCTCCAAGTACACGAGCCTTCGATCTATCGCGTGAGAGGATTTTTCAACGCTCGCGCCTCGCCCGATGAAAACAGCTCCTCCGAAGTTATCGTCTCCGCGGGCTTAATAGGTCACTTCACCCGGTATCTCTTCGTCGATTATGAGGGGGGCGTGATCGCTACGTTCTCCCATTCTGGCGTTCTAGACTCTGGTGAGTATGGGTTTTCGGCCTCGGTGGATGCTACTGCTGGGGCTATTGGTTTCGATTCCGAGGCGACATCGCCGAACTGCTACGGAGGATACGGCGTCGAACTCAGGATCTACCAGATCACCGCCGACAAGACGATCACCGACCTCAACGGCGGCACGTTGGAAGCCGGAGACGAGGTCGAATACTCGGTGGTGCTCGGGAACTTGGGCCTGGCGAACCGGCCCAATAACCGCGGACGGGAGCTAAAGGACCGCCTTCGCCCGAAGCAGCTCGAGTTACTCGATGCGTGGGCCTCTTCAGGCAATGTCCGGGTGAAGCTCTCCAAGAACCTGGTCCGTTGGTCCGGCGCGCTTGCAGGCGAGGGGCAGGTGACGATCACGATCCGCGCGCGCGTGAAGCCCGATGCTACGGGAAGAATATGCAACCGTGCATTCGCGTTCTACGACGCCGATCGCAGCGGAGACAACGACACTCGTGTGCCTACCGACGACCCTCGCACCCCGAGAGCGGGCGACAAAACCTGCGCGCTGATCGGGCGCGCCGTTGCCCCATAACTTCGGCGACGAAATCGGCAATCCAGCCCGTGCTGGCCGGTTAGCACATCCGCTCATGCCGCAAGTCGGTAATCATGGTGGAGCCCGCCGAGAACAGGGATCTCTACCGAGCAGATTCTCAGCTCGGACGGGCGTTTCTTGACGAGTACTCGTACAAGAATTGCCCGTTCACCGTGAGAATCAGCTCTGCGAGAATCAACTCGGCGTCGGATCCTCAACGACCATGTAGACGACGTCGCTTCCGCTGTAGAAGGGTCTGTAGAATGTTCCAGAGTATACGAAGTAGGCGGTTCCATCGACAGATTTCTGACTGGCGCCGTCGGGGAGAGACTCGACAGTGGCGCCGACCGGAGGCGCTATGACTTCATAGGTGGGGGCCGCTTCGTCGTCCGCCGGCGGCTTGGCTTCATAATAGGTGCCGTTGGAGTAGCCATACTCCTGATTGTTAACGTACACGTTGGTGACGTTTGCGGGCGGGTGCTCGACGACCACACCCGGAGGCGCTGGAACGACTTGGTAGCCAGACGAAGCCGGTAGGTAGTACACGCCGTTCGCGTAGTAGTATGTGGTTTCCCGCACAACTATCACTTCGGTCCTGGGCGGAATGGATGCAACAGCCATTCCGAGGACAAGGCCGCCGGCGAAAGCGGCCCACTCATCGTTGTCGTCCCAGTAGTCGTGGTGGTGGTGCCAGTGATCGCCGTAGGTGTCCTCAAAGGCGTCCATGCGACGGTCGACGTTGGTCTCACGGGTGTCCAGGCGGTTTTCCTGACGCTCCGTGCGTTCGCCCTGTCGCGGTTCGGTCCTTTCGCTGCGTTCGCCTTGACGGGTCTGCCTGATATCCCCGCGGGAGTCGTTTTGCGCGGTGCGCTCGCTTGGGCGGGCTTGTTGGATCTCCCCGCGGGAGACGCTGCGCGTGTCGCGGGTCTGACCGCTCTGCCACGACCCAGTGCGGGGTTGCCGAACGGCTTGCCGCTGCGTCGTGCTGCGGCTACCGAAGTTGCCTAGATTGCCTCGGCCAGCGCTACCACGGCTGATGGCGGCCGACCTGCCGCCGCCGGAAAACCGTCCGCCGCCGCTTCCTCCGAATCTCCCTGCGAGTACGGCGGTATCGACCGAAATCAATGCAATAACACTCAGTCCGGCCAAGAACCGGAGCAGAAGCTTTAGGGACGCTGAACTCGAACGCTTCATCGTGCTTGACCATCCTCGTCCAAGAAACTCGCTCTCACAGCCTCCTCGGGGAGCTTGGCCTCGAACTCCTCATCGCTGAGATTCGGGCTCAGGTTCCATTCCGAGAAGACCGCCATGTACTGTGGCGATCCGGGTTGGTTCTTGTAGGTAAACACGACCTTGCACAGTAGCGGCTGATCTCCGGCACGAATCCAGAGCTGGACATCATCGTGCTCACGGCGGAGCGCGAGGTGATGGCAATCCACACCGCCAACGTCGTGCAGGCCGATCCGATGCATGCGCGCGACCGTGCCGCTGTCGATCCTCTCCTCGAGATCGGACCTCACGAGGTCGGCCAGTGGGAGCGCCACGCCATAACGGTCCCCGGCGGCGTGCAGCGTCGCCGCCACTGTTCCCGCTCCCGGCATCTCCGCGTAGACACCATGGTCGAGGTCGAAGATCGTCAGCGTGTGACCATCGTACCAGGCGCGTTTCGCCACCAGATCGCCGATGTAATCGATGCGTAGGCGATCCGGTCTCCGCACCGACGTGTCCACAGCTGCCGCGAACTGCAGCTTCTGTCCCGCCGAATCAATGAGGTCAAGCAGGATCTCTGCGTGAAAGCTGAAGGCGTCGGCTTGGCGGAGTTTCGCAATCGCCCCGTGCATCAGTTCTTTGGCGCTCGAGGGTGGTGCCGCAGCACTGCTTGCGCCCTCGAGCGCGAC
>PIVZ01000144.1 GCA_003354045.1 bacterium | reverse complement strand
CCTGGGGGGATCCGCACTCGATCTACAATGATCGGTTGTGATCCACCCGGCTGACGCTCAACCCTGTTTACCGGCCATCTTTGCTCGCCCGCTAATCGGTCAGGGGATGTCGTCCACCGGGTCACACGGATCATCAAAGCTTTGTAGCTCCTGGCCGTCGGGGATCCCACCACCGTCCGTATCAGGGTTGTTGGGATCGGTGCCGGTGCTGCACGGGCCGCGCTTGGTGATATTGCATGAGGTGCAATCGTTGGTCTCGAACGCGCTGGGGACACCGTCGTTGTCGCCATCGCTGCAATCGGTCGCGTCGCCGATGTAAAGACCTCCCTGGCCGCCGCACACGTCAGGCGTGACAACCTGGCACTGGCCGACGCCGTCGCCGGCGTCAACGCAGCAAGCGCCCAACTGAGTGAGGGTCACGCCGGGTGTCACAACTTCATGGACGGCGCCGTCGTAGTTCGGCTTATCGCCAATCAGTACCACCGGGCGGCCCCATTGGTCATGGCTGGCCGGGTCTTCGTCGATGCCGGGTATGAACCCGTTGGCGCTCTCACAAGGAGTGGCCACCGGGGGATCAGTCAGGCTTCTCACCCATGGTGGAGGAACATAACCCGCGACCGTCTCGAACTGGACGGCCGGCATCCCTTCCACCCCCAAGTCCAGAACGCGGACGTCGGTAGGATTGCTGACTTTATAAAACGTGAACCGCGGCAGCACGGGAAGCTCGCTCGTGAAGGTACCGCCGTTGTCATGCGTACGCCTGACCGTCATCGTACCCTGAGGCTGCGGATTCTGAGAAAGACCCACCGCGACGTCCCACGCGCCCGATCCGCCAATGTCGATGGGGTCCACGCACGCGAGCGACAGCGCGACGAGTTCCACGGGCACCGTGGCCATCGATGGCGCCGGCCCCAGGGTCATACCCTCCAGTCTCCTGACTACCGTATCCGCCACCGGGGGAATGTTCGCGCCTCGCAGTACCACTGTTCCATCGAACGGCTCGGAGCCCGGCTCGAAGAAATCCGCCGGGATCGGATTATCGCAGAAGGTGTACGTGGTCCGCCCCAGAGGAGTCGTCCAGCAGCAATCCCCGGTCGGGATGGTTATCGTCGTCGTGACCGTCGTCGTGCTCGTCGTCGTGACGGTAGAAGTGGTCGTCGTCGGCCCGGCGCCTTTGACTGCCGGCGCGCACAGCCACTTCACCGCCTTCAACTTCTCGATTGTGCGCGAGCCGAACTGGTCGCTTACCACCAGGTCTGGGAGCTCCTGTTTATCGCACTTGACCTTGTAGCAGATGTAGTCGTTTACGAGGTCGAGTCCCGTCAGGCCCAGCGGTGCGGGCGCAGACGTGCTGTTCAAGGTCTTGCTGACAGGGATACATACCTGCTTGCCTTTGAGTTTGATCTTACAGCCCGGCTTCACGGGGAAAGGCGGATCCTGTAAGGGCACGAGGTCTGCGATTGCCTCTTTGAATTTGTTCCCATCCTTCGCCTTGTAGCATTTGAGATGGTCGTTGAGCGGCTGGGCCTGGGCCGGTACCGCTTGGGCCAAGATACAAAGCGCACCAACAGCGGCGCCGAAAGGTAAAAGCTTCGTCATCGTCTTGTTCATGGCTGCCTCCCGAGTGGAGTCCCGTAAAACCGTCTTGGACATTCTCACCGGCGTTTCCCGCGGCAACCTAAGGTGTGCCCGTCCAGCCCGGTGCGCAGATCTTCTTGGCCTTGAACTTCTCGAACCGACGGGAGCTGAACTGATCGGTAAACGTGATCGTCTCGATCGGGTCTGGCGGATCCTCACACTTGAGCTTGTAGCAGATGTAGTCATTGATCAGCGCCTGACCATCCCGGAGCAGAGTGCCGGGCGCGTCCGAGCGCAGCAGCTCCTTGACGACCGGAATGCAGAACTCCTTGGCCTTGACCGTAACCTTGCAGTCAAGCTCTTCGGGGAAGTAGGCCAACTGCAGGGGGATGAGATCTACCTGCGCCTCGTACTTGAACGTGTCTTTGATCTTGTAGCACTCGAGGTGATCGGGGTTCTGGGCCGACCCGGTCGCCGGCAAAGCGAGGGCCAAGCCAACGAGGGCCGCCGTGGCGGTTACCGTCATCGATCTGTTCATGTTTCCTCCCGTAGCCTGGCGTCGGCCGGGATTAGGGCCGACGCCGAGAGCGCTGTCAGTGATGGGATCCCCAAGCGGCGCGCACCACCAGCATTACACGTCATCCTGCCGGTCGCTGTCAAGAGCCCGCTTGCCGGGGCCTCGCTCGGCGGGATTTCGCGCGCTGGCGGGCGGCACGCAGCGTGGCTTCACGCGAGCCCTTCTGCCATCAGCGCAGCGGTGGGACCACCATGTAGGGCCCGGCAGAGGCGTGCCCATCCGGGTCCAGCTTGACGAACTCCACGCGGCGTTGGGCTTGGCGCCCCGTCAGTGTCGTTTGCGACACATCGGGCAGGGGCTGGGTCGAGCCATAGCCCTCCGCCGACAGCCTGCTCGCATCAACCCGAAGCTCTTCGACCAGGTAGCGCAGAACCGCTTCTGCCCGCTGCTTCGAGAGCATCTGATTGTAGGTCTCCTTGCCGGTGGCATCCGTGTGACCACCGATGAGTATGCGCGCGCGGCGCAGGCTCTCTCCATTGAGTGCCGCGGCGACCCCGCGCAACTGCGCCAGCGTCTCCCGCATGACCTCGGCAGACGGGTGTTCCAGCTCGCCGGAGTTGTGCGCGAACTGAATCCTGATCGCGATTCTACCCTCACGCTCGATACCGTCGCGTATGCGTGATGCCAATGCGGCGACGCCGACGCGACTGCCGACACCGATGCCAGTCGCGCCCCAGTCAGGTCCTCGACTCGGCAGCCGGTGGTCGTCTCGATTCTGCCACGCTGCCAATCTCATCGCGTCGGCTCGCATGGGGGCTTGCTCTGGAGCTTTGACAATGTCGCGAGTGTCGCCACTCGCCGTCCCGGCTGCCGTTGACCGACCGCTGCCGTATGCGCCCGGTCTCGCCATGCTGGCGGTCGTAGGGCTCTCGACTCTCTCGACCACAGGGTCGGTGTGCTGCGGCGCCACCGTGTCCTCGTCCGCGGTGAGACCTAGAAGCCCTCGCAGTATCTCTGACTGCAAAGCCTCTTCTGAATCAGTCGCCGCCCCCCCCTCGGCAGCCAAAGCACTACTGCCGAAACTCACTACTACAACCACAGCGGCCACCCCCACGGCCGCGCTCAAGGTTTGCCCAACCAGGTTGGCTCGGATTTCCATCAGATCGCTCCTTTGCGCCCCCAACCAATGCAAAGGCCCCCTTTGTGAAAAGGTCCTTCATCAAGAACAAGCATGAACGGGAGAAGGGAGAAACACCCTATAGCCGAGTACGAAGAAAACAGCCGCCTTCGCTGCCTTCGTCTCCCGCACCGGCGACTCCAGCGCGTGAATTGTCTTGGCCGTACTAAGTAAGACTTCCGAGGCAGAGGCAGAGCATGATGGCAACGGCGTAGGTATTGATCTCTGCAAACGCGCGCCGGTATTGACGGGAGAGGTCTTCACTCGGGCTCAGCTGCTTCGCCGCGCTCATGGCGAATATCATCGACGCTACCACCATCGCGAAACGCCAACCGAAGCCGAGGTCCGGAGAGGCCCAGGAAGCCACGCCCACTCCCGCCGCCGCGGTTGCCCACAGCCATGCAGTGGTAATGCGACAGAGTTGCATCACGTCGAAGAGGTCGTTGAGGGTGGGCAGCCCGGCCCGGCTGTAGTCTCGCGCGTGGTTCAGCTGGAGCAGCCAGAAATGGGGGATCTGCCAGATGAAGAGGAAGGACGCCAACAGCAACTGGTTGGGATGGAGCGCGACGCCGCCGGCGGCCGTCCAGCCTATTACCGGCGGGATCGCGCCGATCACTGAACCGGGCACGACGGCAAACGCGGTGTAACGCTTCAAGGGGGTATAGAGGGCGTTGTACCAAAAGACAGCGGCGAGCCCGAGGACGGCAACCATCTCAGGCTCGTGGCTGACCGAGGCGAGCAATCCGAGTCCGAAGAGCATCGTGATGAGCGAGAGGAAAAGTGCAGTGCCGCGGCCGAGCTCGCCGCGGACGATCGGTCGTCCCCGGGTCCGGTCCATCTTGCTGTCGAGCGAAGCGTCCTGAACCTGGTTCATCGCGGAGGAGCCGCAGCCGAGCACGAAGACGCCCAGGACCGCAAAAGCCAGATCGGCGCCCCATGTGCCACCGGCAAAGAGGAAGCCGGTTACGGTGCTCAGCGCAACGACGCCGTTGATCCGAATCTTGTAAAGGCTCGCCATCGTGGCGGCGAGCCCGCTCAGGGGATTCATTGTGCTCGTGGTTCACTCCCGGCAGCGCGAGCTTCGCTGGAGAGGATCTCCATTGCCCGATCCACTGAGATGGTTTTCTTCGGCCCTGTTATCTTGTCGAGCTCATAGGTCGATATCAGGGCATCGTAGTCGGCACGGGCCGTTTCAGGCGGTGCCGACTTGTCGAACTCGCGAACCTGGTGCGCCAAAGCCACCATCTCCCACGGCGTGAAATTCGGGAAGGGGCGCATTCGCGACTCGGAGACCCCCTCCATCAGTGTCTTGTAGATCTCGGAAACCTTCCGCCCGTTCTTCCAGCCGTCGGTCTTGGTGAAATCGCGCGCCACACCGGGCAGCCCCGAGCCGTCTCCGGCCGCACCATGGCAGGAGGCACAGTAGGTGCCGTAGAGCTTTTCCCGGTCGATGTCGAGCTGCTCCTCGGAGAAACCGACGTGCTCCGAGTCAGTCACACAATCGTACTCGAGCGGCCGGTAGCGCTTTGCCTGCTCGGACTCCACCCATTCCTGGAACGCGTCGTCGGAAACGACGTGAAGCAGTGAGAGCATGGCCGAGTGATCCTTGCCGCAGTACTCGGCGCAGAAGATGTTGTAGGTTCCCTCGCGCTCACTCTCGAACCACAGGTAGGTTTCCTGGCCGGGGACCGCATCCTCTTTGACCCGGAAATCAGGAAGATAGAACGAATGCAGCACGTCGTCCGCCGGCACCGTGATCACCGCCTTGACGGGACGGTTCACGGGAACCCACATTTCCGAACTGGTAACGTCGTGCTCCTCGTAAACGAACTGCCAAGCCCACTGGCGAGCGATTACCTTGACCACCATCGCATCCGCCGGCGGCTCGCGCATCATCAGAAAGCCCTTGTAGCCGACGAAGAACATCCAGGTGACGATTATCGTGGGCAGCACCACCCAGAAAAGCTCCAGGCCGAGATGACCGTCAATCTGCGACACCTCACGGTTCTTCTCGCGGCTGTAACGGATCACGAAGTAGATCATCGCCGCGGTGATGCCGAGCAGCATCACGATCGAGACGATCGCGATCAAGACGAACGCGTGGTCAACCTCCGTGGCTATCTTTGACAACCCCGTACCCATGGCACCTTACCTGTAGAGGTAGTCCGAAAACGTCAAAACGAAATAAGTAATGTAAACACCGGTCCCGGCCGCAACCATATAAATCACCAGCTTGTCGTCGTATCTGAGGTGCATGAAGTAAAGCCCAACCAGGGTGGCCTTGACCAGGGCTATGAGCACCGCCGTGAGGATCGGGATGTTGCGCATGTCCAGGTACGAGACGCCCACGGTGACGCAGGTGAGGGTAATCAGGGCAAGCCAGACCAGGACGTAGAGCCTGTAAGGTATCAGTTCGTGCTCGGATTCCAGTAGCTGGTTCATGTCGTCCCTCAGTTTCGTCCTATGAGGTAGAAGAGCGGGAAAAGGAAGATCCAGATGACGTCTACGAGGTGCCAGTAGAGGCCCACGTTCTCCAGCAAAGCGATCCGTCCCTTGTGAACCGACCCGCTCGCGACCATCTTGATGGCAACGAGGATCAGCACACCGCCGATGATCACGTGGGCGGCATGAAGACCGGTCATGGTGAAGTAGAAACCGTAGAAGAGTTGTTCCTCGCGAAGCTGCGTCAACATGTACTCTGAGCGCGGGTAGATGCCGACCTCGAACTTATGGGCCCACTCGAAGCCCTTGACGACCAAGAACACGAGGGCAAAGCCGAGGGTCGCAACCATCAGCTGAATCGACAGTCTGCGGTTACTCCGTTCGAGCGCCGCAATGGAGAGCGCCATCGTGAGGCTGCTGGTAAGGAGCACCACCGTGTTGCCGGCGCCGATGAGCTTGTCGAGCGTGGCAGAGGCCGCCATGAACTCCCACGGATACATGTTGAGGTAGACGAAGTAGGCGATGAAGAGCGTGCCGAACAGAAGCCCCTCGGTGAACAGGAAGGTCCACATCCCGATCTTGATGCCGAGCGGATCGTAGTGAGTCGTGTGCTCGTGTGCCGCCTCGCTACTCATCGGTCACCTCGGTGGGATATTCGTAGGGTCCACGGCTCAGGTCGGGCTCGCCGACGAAGTTCAGGGTCGGCGGCGGTGTAGGCACCTGCCACTCCAGGGTAGCGCCACCCCACGGGTTCACGGGCGCCGGCGGACCCTTGAAGACCGCCTTCAGCAGGTTGCCAATCATCACGACTATAGAGAGCACCATCACCGCGGCACCGATCGTAGAGAGCTGATGATAGATCGTATACATCGGCAGGTAGTCGGCATAACGGCGCGGCATGCCCTCCATTCCGGCGAAGAAGAGCGGCATGTAGGTGCCCAGAAAGCCGAAGAAGAAGACTACAGCAGAGCCGATGGCGACTTTTTCGTTGTACATGTGGCCGAACATCTTCGGCCACCAGTAGTGGCAAGCGGCAAAGAAGATCACCACGGTCCCGCCGAACATCGTAAAGTGGAAATGTGCCGGCACCCATGAGGTGTCGTGGATGTGGATGTCCACGGAAAGCGCCGCATTGAACAGGCCCGTGAGGCCTCCGATGCTGAACAGGAAGATGAACATCAGGCACCAGACCATAGGCGCACGCAGCGATATCGACCCCTTGTACATGGTCGCGAGCCAGTTGAAGATCTTCACACCACTCGGAACGGCCACGAAAAAAGTGAGGAAGGAGAAGATCACCCGCGCGGTATCGGCCATTCCCGAGGTGAACATATGATGCGCCCACACCAGCGAGCCGATGCCGGCAATCGCGACGGACGAACCGGCGATGAGCTTGTACCCGAAGATGGTCTTGCGGGAGAAGGTCGGAATGATCTCCGAGACCACCCCCATGGCCGGCAAGATCATCACGTAAACGGCCGGGTGGGAGTAGATCCAGAACAGGTGCTCGAAAAGGATCGGATCGCCGCCGGCGGCCGGATCGAAGATCGCCACGCCGATGTACTTCTCGAACAGCAGCATCAGTAGGGTTATGCCCACCACCGGGGTGGCCAGGATCTGAATCCAGCCGGTCGAGTAGAGCGCCCAGATGAAGAGCGGCATCTTGAAGAAGTCCATCCCGGGAGCGCGCATTTGATGGACTGTGGCCACGAAGTTGATCCCCGTAAGTATCGAAGACCAGCCGATGATGAAGGCCGCAAGCACGGGCACGAAGACCACCAGGTCCGTCTGCTGGCTGTAGGGGACGTAGAAGGTCCACCCCGTGTCGATGCCGCCGAGCACGACGGCCAGCAGCGCAATGATGCCGCCGAGCACGTAGCAGTACCAAGACAGCAGATTGAGACGTGGGAACAGCACGTCCTCGGCGCCGATCATGATGGGCAGCGCGAAGTTACCGAAAACCGCCGGAATCCCCGGAATGATGAACAGGAAGATCATGATCACGCCGTGCAGCGTGAGCAGCCGGTTGTATATGTCGGAGCCGAAGAACTGCACGCCCGGAGCGAAGAGCTCAAGCCGGAAGGCAAGCGCGAACAACATTGCCACCACGAAGAACGTGCTCATCACGATGAGATAGAGCAGTCCTATGCGCTTGTGGTCGGTGGTGGTGAGCCACGACCAAAGGCCCTTCTCGGCATTGAGGTAGTTAGGCTGAGCGTTTGCAGTGTTTTCCTGGGTCATTCGCTCACCTCTCGAGTCGGTCTCCCCATCTGCTGGGCGCGGCGGTGCCCGCCGGGCGGCACGGATCGTTTGAGCATGACGAGAAAGACGACGAATCCGAGCACCATGATGAGAGTGGCACCGAAGATGATCCGGTTCACCTTGAGAACGTATGCGTGACTGTCGGGCTCGTAGCTGTAACAGAGCCGTTGCAGCGTCCGCATGAAGGAACGGCTCCGCCCCTCGGTGGCATCAACGACGGCCAGCTCGAAATCGGCGGGATTGAAGGTTCTGCCATGCAGGTAACGAGCGATCATGCCATCGCTCGACACGAAGGTGACGACGGGGGCATGGATGTAATCGACCCCGTTCTTGTCCTTCTGGTACTCGAATCCCACGGCCTCGGTGAGCCGTTCGATGTTCTCCTGGTCGCCGGTAAAGAAGCGCCAGTCATCGAGTCCGATGGGACGCTTGGTCATCGATTCGACGGTGTTCTTACGTTTCAACGCCGCCAGCTTCACGTCCTCGTCGGGATCGAAGCTGATGCTGACCATGCGGAAGTCCTGCCCCGGCTCGAGATTGACCCTCTGGGCCAGACGGGCGATCTCGGCGATCAGGGGCGAGCAGATCCCCGGGCAGCGGTAGTAGATGAGCGAGAGCACCACCGGCCGGTCGAAGAGCGACGCGAGCGCGATGTCCTTGCCCTCCTCGTCGCGAAAGGTCAGATCGTCAAGCGGCAGCATCTCCCCAAGACGCTCCTCGACGCCGACCGTGGGCTTGGGGCGCGGCTCCTTGCCCATGGCGGGAGACGTCCAGGCCGCCACTACTATCAGGGCGACAAGAGCAGCACCCGATCGGTACACGTATCTGTCTAGAGGTGGAAACATAGCGACTCCCCGAGCAGGGGATCTCCCACCGGCACGTTGCGGTTTTGTTTGAGGAAGCGGGACAGGCCCAGGAGAAACAGCCCGACGAGCAGCGCAAAGGGCCCGAGCTCTTGCAGACCGAGGGCCGGCGCGTCGCCGTGAAGCGGCGGCATGATCAGCCAGTACATGTCGAGAATCTGACCGAAGACGATGAGGGCGGCCACCAACGCGAGACGCCGCCGGCAGGTCTTGGCCCGCCGCGACAGCAGCACCAGGAACGGAATGACGAAACGAACCACGGCCAGCGCCTGGCTCACGTGGAGCCACGAACCCTCGAGACGATGCGCGATATAGAAGGTCTCCTCGGGCATATCCGCGTACCAGATGAGCATGTACTGGCTGTATCCGATGTAGGCCCAGAAGACGGTAAACCCGAACATCAGCACGCCGAGGTAATAGAGATGATCGTCGCGCACGAGCTGTTCGCCCATCCGCCCTTGCGCGCTGAACCACAGCGTGACAAGCGTGACCGCCGCCATGGAGCTCACCGCCATGCCGGCAAATATATAGACGCCGAAGATGGTGCTGAACCAGGCCGGCTCCAGGCTCATCAGCCAATCGACGCTGGCAAACGTGACGGTAATGCCGAAGATCGGCACGAACGCCGTCGAGGCCCTGCGCATCGCCAAGGTGGCCTCCACGCCGCCTTCGCCGCGGTCCTGGCGCAGTGAGCCCGTAACCAAGAAATAGCCAAAGCCGGCCCATACGGCGAAGAAGAGCGACGCGCGGGCGATGAAGAAGAAG
>PIVZ01000143.1 GCA_003354045.1 bacterium | reverse complement strand
CTCACCGGCCATGATGTCGATTGGCACGAGCGGAACCTCGATGCCTTTCTCGGCCAGAAAGATCCTCACGCGTCTCGGGTTCGGAGCAAGGGTGCTGTCGTAGAGCTTCATGGTTTCTCCTTTGTGTCGGTACTACCCGCTTCTAGCCCGAGCGTGCCGCCGAGCCTATCCGCCGGACGCGAGCAGCCCCACGTCGAGCCAACTGCGGGGTTTACATCTGCGCCTTGACGGTTGACTCTTGCTTGCACTGTGGAACGGCATGTTACATTCCCATCCGGACCCATGGCCATTCACGAGACTGACGAGCTGGGATTCGAAGCGCCGGTGCCGGTCGGGCACCCCGGACGCGAGGGCCTGCCCGAAGGATACCCGACGGGTCCCGAGGTCGGCGAAAGACTTCCCGATTTCGAGTTGCCCGACCAGCACAATCGCCTGATTCGCTTCCACGAGGACCGCGGTCGCTCGAAGGCCGCAGTCGTCTTCTACCGCTCGGCGATCTGGTGACCCCCGTGCATGACGCAGCTCGGTGAGCTGCGCGACGCCTGGCCCGCGTTCCAGGAAGCCGGGATCAAGCTCTACGCGATCTCTTACGACGACGTGGAGGCGCTGGCCGCCTTTGCCAGGGCCCATGGCGTCCTCTACCCGCTGCTCTCCGACGCCGACTCGGAGGCCATACGCCGCTACGGCATCCTCAACACCTTGGTCGAGGCAGCCGGCGGGCCGCTCTACGGAATTCCCTTCCCGGGCACCTATATCGTCGATGAGGACGGCATCGTCGTCGAGAAGTTCTTCAACGACACCTACAAAAAACGCGAGAGCGCAGAGACTTTGATCGACGCCGCACTGGGCCGGATACTGTTGCGTGTCGGAGAGCCTGTCGAGAGCGCGGGCGATGACGACGTGTGCGTGACCGTAACGGTGCACGGCGGAGGCGGAGCCATCAAGCAAGGAGCGGTTCGACACGTCGTCGCGCGCTTCGAGCTGGGCGACGGCATGCACATCTACGGCGAGCCGGTGCCGGAAAGGATGGTGGCAACGACCGTAGAGGTAAGCGGCCCGGACGGTCTCGTCATAGAAGAACCGATTCTGCCTACTACCGAGCCGCTGCGTCTCGAAGGTCTCGGCGTCGAGCTTCAGGCCTGGACCGGGGTCGTGGACATCGTCGTTCCCGTTTACGCGCTATCCAGTCTGGCCTCAGAACTCCGCCCACTCGGCGATACCGAGGCGACGGTAGCAGTTACGGTGCGCTACCAAGCCTGCAACAACCGCATCTGCCTGACGCCGCGATCGGAAACGTTGAGCCTCTCGCTTCCGATCGAGCCTCTCGATGTGCCGAACCTTCCCCTATTCGTGAACGGCGGTCAGCGCCAAAGTGAGATGGACTCGCGACGCCACCTGCGCAGGCTGGCCGTGCGTAAGCTGCGATCGAATCCGCTACGGTTCGTACGGTTCCTGCTCTCTCGGCTACGCCTGGAGTTGGCCGCGCGGCGGCGGAGCACCGGCGGTGGCACTACGCCCTAGCAGCGGGCGTGGGCCGGCATTCTCCGGCCGGCCTCGCGGACAATCCTTAGCCCGAGTCAGAGGTCGATCAGCTTTACGACCTGGATCGCTATCTCGGGAAACGGCTCGCGTGTTCGCGACCAGCGAAACAGCATCATGCCCTCGCGGTGGCCCTTGGTGTCTATCCAGTTCGGCTGCTCGCGGCACTCGTCGGCAATGACGACGCGCACCGATCCGTCTGCCTCGTATGTGGCCGTGCGATTGTTCACGTGCGAGCGGTGGTCGTCGTAGGAGAGCGGCTCGAACCAGTAACTGGTCAGGTCGAGGCCCCAGTAGGGAACTTCAGCCGGTTTGAAGGTCACTATCAGCGCCTTGCCCGGTTTGATCCTGAAGTAGCCGGAGGCGAAACGGTGCCCGGTAGGCATCTCCGGCGAGTCGGCCGCCTTCTCTTCGGGAAAGACACGAAACACGTTTGAGGCGCCGGCAGCGTTGCTGCCGACGATGGTGGCCCAGATACCGACGGACTTCTCCACGAACGCGGCGGTACGGTCGAGCGCACCGCGCATTTCCGGCAGCGTGAGCGGCTGCCGGTAGCCCTGCGCGCCTTCGCGCTCGATCTCGAAGTTGGCGCCCTCGGTCTTGCTCCAGTCGTGGGCGTACTGGCGGATGTAGAGCAGAGTTGCCTCGGGGTCGGTTTTGATCCAGTTACCCGGACGCTCCTCGGGGCTAAGGATCAGCTCGAAGCTTCCGTCCTCGGCCACCGCAAGATCGCCCTCGGTTAGTGCGCCGACCTGCCGGCTTTGCTCGTCGAGGCCAATCTTGCCGGCATACACAGTAAACTCGATGAATGGGGCCTGGCCTCTGTTGCCGCTTATCCGGTAGGTAGCCGAGCCGTCGATGAAGGCTTGATGATAGCGGGCATCGGAGGTCTCGCCCTCACCCAAGGTCTGGGCGGTCACCGACTGATAGACCTGAGGATGCTCGGTGTCGGCATACTCGAGTGATGCCTCGAAGCCGACGCGGATGAAACGCACCAGCTTTCGGTAGCCCTCGGCCAGGGCGAGCTCGTTTTTCGGTGTAGTCTCGTCGTAGATGACCCGGCCCGCTTGCTTGAGCTGTTCGCAGAAGTTCTCCCATGGGTCCGTGGCTGCCGCTTTTTTCGCCATGTCGTGTTCCTCGGTTTCGCAACCTGCGCGAGCGGCGCCGGTACCTCTCGCGCTTGCGAGGGCCTCTCGCTCAGCCCTCTTCCACCACGCCGTAGTGGTCCTGGTAGAAGCGGTAGCGCTCCCTCTCCGCGGCCGGATCGAGGCCGAACTCTTCCAGCGTATAGCTGTGCTTGCCGTGCTTGCCCTGGGGGTTGTCGGCAATGAAGCTTTGCATCCGGTCCTTGGCGTCATCGTCGAGATCCATGTCTAAATGCTCGTATATCCTCTCGACCATCCCGACCTGGTCACTGACCAGCTCGGAGAAGTGCATGTCGAAGAAGCGCGACTCATCCACCTTACCGCTGGCGCGAAACTCGACCCCTTTGCGCATGGCGGTCTCCCAGCTCCCGCCCCACATGCGTCCTATCTCTTCGCGGCTCACTTGGTCGCTGCCCATGCTGCACGCCATGGAAACCAGGCTGCAATGCGAGGCAATTAGCTTTAGCGGATCGCGGTGGGTCATGACCACCCGCGCGTCCGGGTAGGTGGCAAAGATCTCATCGAGCCCCCACAGGTGGCCGACGCTCTTCAATACCCAACGCTCACCGGGGCAGCGCCACTGCATGTGCTGAAGCTGTCTGCGGTGCGTCGAATAGACCGAGCCGAGGTCGGTGCTCTCCACCCACGCCTCGTAGCCGGGGATGCGGTACTGATTGGCGAAGATGATGCTCTTGAAGTCAAAGGCCTGCAGCATCACGCACTCTTGAGCCATCAGCGCGCCCATCGGATGGATGGCCTTGAACTCCGGGATGAGCGCTCCGGAGGTCTCGTCTATGTGCGCCTGGCACTCGGCTATACGCGGGTCCGTGTCGTAGGTGGCCCTTTCGGGCGGAGGAGAGGGGCGGTGGCATTCCCAGGTAAGCGGCACCCGGTTTGCGGGATCCTGGGCAATGAGGTCGTGGAGGATGGTCGAACCGGTGCGCGGGAGCCCGACCACGAACAACGGCTTTACGACCTTCACGTCGCCCATCTCGGGATGACGTTTCCAATCCTCGGTTACCGTCAGGCGATTCTCCAGGTGGCGCAGCAGGTCGTAGAAAGCGATGATGCGCCCGATGGCGTTCAGGCGGGCCTCGTTCGCGAGAGAATCGAGCAGGCGGTCGAGGCCTTCGCCGTAGTCGCTCTCGTCACCGAAGTCAGAGAGGCCGGTATTGCTTCTCGCCGTCGCCTCGAGTGATTCCCGGTCGAGAGTGACCTCGGGGATCTCTAGCGGCGGGGATTCTGTTTCGTCAGAGTCGCCCATCGTTTTGCTCCGCATCGGCCACGTACGGCCTAGCCTCCATCGCGCGACAGAATGAGGGCGCTGGTCGGTACTGCGGTCCCGGCGGTCACCAGCACGTTCTCTACATCGGGCACCGGGTTTACCGAGTTGCCCCGTATCTGGCGCACGCCCTCGGCGATGCCGTTCATCCCGTGAATGTAGGCCTCACCGAGCTGGCCGCCGTGGGTGTTTATCGGCAGCTTGCCGCCCATCTCGATGTTGCCGTCCTTTATGAAGTCCTTGGCCTCGCCGCGCCCGCAGAAGCCGAACTCTTCTAACTGCGGCAGGGCCAGCGGTGTGAAGTGGTCGTAGAGGATGGCGGTCTGGATGTCGTCCGCGCCGAGCCCCGTGTCCTCCCACATCTGCCTGGCGCACAGTCCCATCTCCGGGATGCCGGAGATGTCCTCGCGATAGTAGCTCTTCATCATCTGCTGATCGTCGGTGCTGCCCTGTACGGCCGAAGCGATGACGGCCGGGGCGTGCGCGAGATCACGCGCACGCTCCAACGTGGTAACCAGCAGGGCCTGGCCTCCGTCGGACTCCTGGCAGCAGTCGAGCAAGTGCAGGGGCTTGACGATCCAGCGGCTCCTTTGGTGGTCTTCGAGCGTGATCGGTTTCTCGTAGAAGAACGCCGCGGGGTTGTTGGCCGCATGACGGCGGTTGGCCACGGCGATGCGGCCGAAGTCCTCGCTGGTCGCCCCGTACTCGTACATGTAACGCCGGGCGAACATTGCCACCCAGGAGGCCGGCGTCAGCAGCCCGAACGGCGAGCTCCAGCCGAAATCGACCTCCATCGGCGTAGGGGCCGGGGGCCGGTCTTGCACACCGGCGCCGAAGCGAAACTCCGAGCGCTCGTTGAAGGCACGGTAGACGAGGACGTATTTGGCCGCGCCACTGTGAACGGCCATCGCGGCCTGGTGGATGGTGCCGCAAGCGGCGCCGCCGCCGTAGTGAATGCGGCTGAAGTGGGTGAGCTCGCGCACGCCGAGGTTTCGCGCCACCTCGATGCCGTGATTGTCCTCAGCGGTAAAGAGCACCATGCCGTCCACGTCGGCAGGCGCGACCCCGGCGTCCGCGATCGCCGCCTCGCTGCATTCGACGGCGAGCCTGAGTGTGCTGCGCCCCGAGAACTTCGAGAATTCGGTGGCACCGATTCCGACGATGGCCGTCTGTCCGGCAAACGACATGCTCATCGGCTCTCTCCCTCCATGGGCAGCTCGAGCACCGTCGTTCCGGTAACGTGATCGCCCGAGCGGTTGTAGCCCCTTATTGCCACCTCGACGAGGCCCTTGCCCGACTCCTCGGTCTTGGCGACGACCGAAGCCGACATCGTCATGGTGTCGTGCGGGTAGTTGGGCGCACCGAGGCGGATCTTCAGATTGCGCATCAGCGCTTCGGGACCGGCCCAATCATTTATGTAGCGTCCACACAGGCCGCTGGTCGTCAGTATGTTCATGAAGATGTCCGGCGAGCCGCGCTCGATGGCAAGGTCGCGGTCGTGATGAACATCCTGGTAATCGCGCGAGGCAATCGCGCCGGCCACGATCAAGGTCGCCGTTATCGGCACCGGGCAGGGTGCGAGCTCCTCGCCGACCTCGATCTCGTCGAAACACAAAGTGGTCTCCCTTCGCTGCGGCCTTTGCGGACGGAACACCGGCAGCGTGAGATCCGGATCCGGCTTGCGCATGACCAGTTCCACCGGCATGCCGACCGCCACCTTGTCGGGATCTATGTCGACGATGTTGGTCACCAGCCGTGTCCCTTCCTCGAGCTCGACCAGGCCGACCACGTAGGGGTAATCGAACGATCGCAGCTTCGGATAGCAGGGCTCCACAAAGCTGTAGATAGTGCCCTTGCCGCTGGCGACCTGATAGCCCATCTCGTAGCCGCCGCAGTCCGTGCAGCGCACCATCGGTGGATGATAGAGCCGGCCACAGCCCGTGCATTGCTGGATTCGCAGCTCCCCGGCCTCGAGGCCGCTCCAGAAGAACTCGGTGTCGCGGCTTATGCCCGGACGTGGCCGCAACGGCCTCGGCTCGTCCTCTCCGTTCTCTTCATTCTCCGCTGAGTCAGTACGCCCGGTTCCCGGCTTGAACTTGAGGATACGGAAGTTCATGCGGCCGACCACTTCGCCTTCCTGATTGCTGTACTCGGTGGCAGTCGAGAGGAAGTGACCGAGTCCCAGTGCAGTGTGCTTCTCGTCCGATACGTCGGTTACGGACTGCACTTCGCTGATCTCGTCCCCTGGTCTCAGGTAGCGGAGGTATTCATGTTCCGAGTTGGTGGCGACGACCGATGTGTAACCCGCCCCATCGAGTGCCGCGAGCGCCAGACTCGACGGCGCATCCGGATCGAAGCGCCTCGGGATATTGCCCCTCATCGTCCATACGTTGAGCATGGACGGCGGCGCCACGATGCGGCCGTGAACCGAGCGGACGGCGAACTCCTCGTCGGTGTAAACGGGGTTGTGATCGGTCATGGCATCGCACCAATGACGGATCATCGGCTGGTTTACCCGATCGCGCGCCGTTTCCGGCTTGCCCGCGCGTCCGATATGCGACCGCAGCTCATCCAGGAAAGCCGCACTGTCGGCCTCTGTCATTCTCTCCCTCCTCCTGACCCAAGCTCTTGTTTACGAGTCCCGTCCGATCTGTCGAGCCGCCGGAGACTCGCGTAGAGATTGCTTGATTTGCCGACGTCAAACAACGCGCTCGACCTCCACGCGGGTGCCGCGGTCGCTGGCGCCGGGCTGGCCGATGGCGTTGCGTGGTTGCAGGTGGAAATGGCCGCCGGCGATCTGCAGCGGGTTTATCGGGTTGGGAGTAAGCGCCTGCTGCGAGCGGTGTCCTCTGAACTGGTGAGGCTCCCAAGCGTGATAGATCACCACCTGCCCGGGGCGCAGCGTCGGCGAGAGCTTGGCCTGAGCCTCGAAGCTGCCGATGTCGTTGTAGGCGCGCACGTAATCGCCGTCGTCGATGCCGCGCGCGGCCGCGTCCACCGGCGATACGAAGACAGCCGGCTCGCCACGCTGGAGGTAAAGCAGGTCCTTTTGCTCGCGCCAGGAGGTGTGAATCGACCAGCGTGTGTGCCCGCTGGTGAGGATCAGCGGATAGTCGCCGCCGATCGGCGGTGGGTCCTTATGAACCGGCAGCTCCTCGCCGAGTTCCATGTAGAAGTCGTGGTCGATGTAGAACTGGAGCCGCCGGGTGAGCGTCGGCCACGGCCTCTTCTTCTCCGTGTGCCAGGTGTTGGCCGTGATGGTCTGGTGCGGCTCGATGTCGGTGGCGTTTCCGGGGTTGAGATAACTCGAACCGAGCCCGGTAAAGCGTTTGTAGCCCCGCTCCTTCAGCTCCTGCCAGCCGATGCCGCCCATATTGGTAGTGAGCCGGCAGATCTCCTCGAGGAACTCCTCGGTGTTCTCCTCCGTGTAGCGGCGACCGAACGTCATCTCCTCGTAGACCTTGTCGAAGCGCCGATCCTCTCCCTCTAGGTCTTTGAATGTCCCGATGCCGCGAGCGATGGCGCGCTCCTGTATGGTCTTGACGATCAGGCAGTGGATTTCCCAGTCCGACTTCGACTCGGCAAGAGGTTCGACAGCGCGCGTGGTCACATGGGCGAAAGGCACGAGCGCAGTCGCCCAGGTGATGTCGTCTTTCTCGTACCAGCCGGCGCACGGCAGCACGATGTCGCTGTGCATGGCGGTAAAGCTCATGCGCCAGTCGAAGGTAGCGAGCAGGTCGAGCTCAGGCAGCAGCCCGGTCATCATTTTTGGGTAGCCGCGAATGCGGCGCAGCATGTTGCCGCCGGCCTCCATGAGCACGCGCGGCCGCGTGCCCGGGCCGAGCTGCCAGCCTCGTTCGACCGACTCCGAGAGATAGTCCGAGAGCTCCCGCTTCATGTGCGGGTCCCAGTCCTTCGAGCTTCCGTAGTACTCGTCGAGACCGCCGTGGTAATAGAGGAAGAGCTCGGAGGCGGGGTAGGTGCCTTTGCGGTAGCCGCCGCGCGCGAGCTCGTGGGTAATCATCTCGTCGGTGTAACCCTTCAACTTCATCGACAGTGCCGCCGGCATCATCTTGAGGATCACGGCCTTCTGTCCGAGGCTCGGGGGCAGCAAGCCAGTGGCCACGGCGAGCGTATCGACGCCGGCTAGCGACAGGTATGGGAAGGCATTGAAGCCGGCGCCTTTCCTGCCGATCTGTCCGGCCAGTGCCATCACCAGGATCTGCGCGCGCTCCATGGCGATACCGTGGTAGAACTTCGAGAAGTTCGACTGCGTGATGATGCTGGCTGCACGCGCCCCGGCTATGTCGCGCGCCAGAGAGCGAATCAGGTCCGGCGCCGTACCGGTGATCTCGGCCGCTTTTTCCGGTGTGTACGCGGCCAGACTTTCACGCAAGAGCGCGAATGAGGGCACGACGGTGACTTCTCCGTCTTTGGTCTCTACTTTGTACTCGCCCTCTAGTGCCGGCTCTGCGCTTCCCAGCCCGAGGTTTCTGCGCGGCGCTTTGGTGATGCCGCCGTTCTTGTCGAAGAAGTAGAATACATCGTCGTCGCCACCGCGCTCGAGGTCGCTGGCTCTGAGCAAGTGTCGGGTGTCGATGCGCACGAGCAAGGCCAGGTCGGTCTGTTCGGCGACGAACTTCTCGTCGTATATTCCCTCTTCGATCATCACCCGGGCCAGGGAGAGCCCGAGGGCGGCGTCGGTGCCCACGTTTACCGGAATCCAGCTATCGGTGTGGATGGACGAGGCATTGTAGTCGGGAGTGATCGAGACCAGGCGCGCCCCGTTGTAGCGGGCGCCGTAGATGAAGTGGGCCTGGGGAATCTGCGTGTAGACCGGGTTGCCGCCCCAGTTGATGATCAAGTCCGAATAGTAGAGATCGTCGGCCGAGGACGTGAAGACCATCTTGCCGGCCGTGACGGCCGCGCCGGGATGGTGATCGCCGATCTCGGCGTTGAGGTCGATCATCGGCGTGCCGAGCGCATGCACCGTGCGGTAAAGCCCCAGCGCGATGCATCCGTTGCTAACGCCGGTGCCTTCGTCCCAGATCACGGAGCCAGAGCCGTCGGCAACCATCGCATCGATGATGTTGTCGGCGATCTCTTCGAGCGCCTCCTCCCAGGTGATGCGCTTCCAGCGGCCCTCGCCGCGCTTGCCGACTCGCTTTAATGGATGCTGGAGCCGCGAGGCATCGTACATGCGCTCGCTATAGCAGGCTCCCTTCTGGCAGCCGCGCGGGTTGTAGTCGGCAACCTCGGCGTTCGTCTGTTCGTAGATCGCCGCCTGCTCTTCGCGCACGACGAGACCGTCTTTGACGTAGACATTCCAGTTACAACCGCGCTGGTACCAGCAGTTGACGAAGTGGGTGCCGCGGGCCACCCGGTCCCACGTCCACTGCTGGCGGAAAACGTCCTGGTAGCCCGTGTACTCGACCGTCCCGGTCGTGGCGGCCGCCGTCGTTCCGGTCGCAGCGGCCGCGGTTCGCGGGCCGACGGGATTCTTCGACCAGCCAAGCTGCACGAGCGAAAGCGCCAGCGCGCTACCGGCGCCCTTGAGGAAGCTTCGCCTCGTTAGCTCTGTGGGTCTCATTCGTTGGCGTCACTCACGCAAGGCTCGGGCGGGCGGTTCCGTCGCGAG
>PIVZ01000720.1 GCA_003354045.1 bacterium | reverse complement strand
AAGGGGCAGAAGTCGAAAGCCGCGACTTGACCCCTTCCGCTACGGGAGTTTGTTTATCGCGCCCGAAGCCGAGCAGACGAGCACCATCTGCGCGGGAGACTTGCCGGGGTTCGACCAGCGGTGGGGGAGGTCGGATTTGAAATGCAGGCAATCGCCGCGCTTTAGCCGTACGGTTCTCGACTGCACCTCGAACTCTATCTGCCCGCTCATACACAACACGATCTCGTCGCCGCCGTGGCTCAGCCGATCCTTTCCGCTGTTGCCGTCGGGTTCGAGCCGCACTTCGATCAGGATGTGCTCGGGGTCGTCGATGTCCCCGGACATGTAGTCTACTTTCACCGCACCGTCGGCCCAGCTCACCTGCCTGCGGTCGCGGCGGCGAGTGACAACGAGGTCTCCCTTCTCCGCGTCATCTTCGAGAAAGTCCGTGACCCGGCAGCGGAGTCCGCGTGCGATCTTCATCAGCACCGATATGGTCGGGGTCATCGCCCCGGCTTCGGTCTTCTGCACGGCGCTGCTCGAGACGCCGGCCAATTCAGCCAGCTCCCTGAGGCTCAGGTTCTGCCGTTCGCGATGCTCTCTGACCTTGGCCCCGATGGTCGAGACGGTCGGGTCTGCTTCCATGCTCATCTCTAGATGTCCGCGCGGGCTCCCGAATGAAACCTCTTGCGTCGCGCTCCGAGATATGTTTGTATCGTATCCGACTCACGCAGTCAAGTATCCGACACGGCCCCGGGGCTGTGTCGGCCAGGCAGGAGAACCGCTCATGGGCTTTGAATTGACCGAAGAGCAGCGGCTCATCAAGGACAATTTCCGCGCGTTTCTGGAAAAGGAAATCGTACCGCTGGTGGACGACTACGAGCGTGAGCGCAGGACCCTCGGCAAGGACATCATCAAGAAACTCGATGAGTTTCGCTTTGCCGCCGCTCTGGTTTCCGAAGACGCGGGCGGAGTCGACCTCGACTTTCAAAGCTACTGCGTGATGGTCGAGGAGCTCAGCCGGGCCTGGCCGTCATTGCGTACCTTGGCGACGACTTCGGCGATGATGTGTAGCCTCATCGCCAGCAGGGGGACTGCCGAACAGCGCGAGAAGTGTCTGCCCGGTCTGCTTGCGATGGACGAGATCGGCTGCTTCGCGCTAACCGAGCCCAATGTGGGATCGGACGCGAGCTCAGTGGAGACCAAGGCCGTTCGCTCCGGCGATCATTATCTCCTCAGTGGCACCAAGACTCTCATAACCGGCGGTTCCATGGCTGACGTGGCTGTCGTTTACGCCCGTGTGAGCGGTGGAGATGGAGCGGGCGGCGTCTCGGCCTTTCTAGTGCGCCAAGATGAGTCGCCCTTCGAGACCCGCGACATTGCCAAGATGGGCATGCACTGTGCGCCGCTTGCCGAGCTGGTGTTCGATGAGTGTGCGGTGCCGGCCGCGAACCGTCTCGGGGAAGAGGGCGGGGGACTCAAGATGGCTCTGCACGGCCTCAATTCCGGCCGTGTAAACGTGGCGTTTGCGGCGTTGGGGCTGGGGCAAGCCGCTCTTGATGCTTCCATCTCTTATGCCCGCGATCGCGAACAGTTCGGCAAGCCGATCGCCTCGTTCCAGCTCGTGCAGCAGATGATCGTAGAGATGTCGCTCAAGGTGGACATCGCCAGGCTCCTGGCGATGCGCGCCGCGGAGATGGTGAACAAGAAAGTGGAATGCCGTCGCGAGGCTTCCTACGCGAAGCTCTACGCGACCGAGGCGATGGTGGAGGTGACCAACACGGCCATACAGGTGCATGGTGGCTATGGGTACACATCCGAGTTCGCCGTAGAGCGCTACTACCGCGATCTTCGTCATCTGACGATGGCGGAAGGCACCACGCAGGTGCAGACCTTGATCATCGGCCGGGAGATCCTCGGCGTGTCGGCGTTCGTGTGAGACCTCCGGTCGTTATCGAACGATTCGTAAGGGAGTGGACAAATGGATTTGAGCGTTAAGGGACAGACGGCATTTATCACCGGTGGCGGAGAGGGAATGGGTGAGCTTGTTGCCCTGATGTTGGCCGCGGAGGGCGCGCGCATAGCGGTTACCGACCAAGACCTGGCCAAGGCCGAGGACACCGCCAAGAAAATACGCGAAGCCGGTGGCGAGGCGCTTTACTTCCAGGTAGACGTCACCGACCGCGAGCAGACGACCGGCGCGGTCGGCGAGGTGTTATCCGAGTTCGGTGGTATCGACATGCTGATTCACACGCCGGGCCACGGGGAGCGAAAACCGCTCAAGGCCTCCGAGCAGAAGGATTGGGATTTCTCGGTGGGCCTCAATTTCTATGGGCCGCTTTACGCCACCAAGGCGG
>PIVZ01001555.1 GCA_003354045.1 bacterium | reverse complement strand
GACTACTCAAGCCCCGACGTCACCAGCCCGAGCGGCGAAGACCGCCGCGGCAAGATCTGGGGACAGCTCGTCCATTGGGGCTTCAAAGACGAAGGGTTCGGCACCTGCACCGAATGCCCCTTGCGCGCCGGGGCCAACGAGAACACCGTCATCACGCTCTCGCACGACGTGGAGGTCGAGGGCAAGAAGCTGGCGGCCGGCACCTACGGCCTGCACATGGCGGCGGGCGAGGACGAGTGGACGATCATCTTCTCGCGCAACGCGAGCTCCTGGGGCAGCTATTTCTACGAGCCCTCCGAGGACGCGCTACGCGTTACAGTAAAGTCGGAGAAGGCTGAGTACCGCCATTGGCTGACCTACGACTTCTTCGATCGCCAGACGACTCAGACCAGCGTCCGGCTGTGGTGGGAGGAGCTGGCGGTGCCGTTCACGATCTCGGTGCCGCACCTCAACGAGATCTACGTCGGGGCGATCCGCGACGACCTGCGGGGCTCGGCCGGCTTCACGTGGACGAACCTGGTTCAGGCAGCGAGCTTCTGCCTCAAGAACGAGGTCAACCTCGAAGAG
>PIVZ01001554.1 GCA_003354045.1 bacterium | reverse complement strand
TCGGAGCTGGGTCAGGTCATGGCGCGGCGGCTGCTCCGCTCGAGGACGGCCGGGTTGGGCCCTGCCCACGGCGGTTGCACCGGCTTCGTAGCGGGACCACAAGCCAGCGGTGGCCCCCTGCTTCAAGCCAAGAACCAGGATTACGAAGGCATAGGGCTGTGGGATAAGCACCCCACCGTCATCTACTGCCGGCCCGATGACGGTTACGCCTACGTGAAGGTGACCTCCGCGGGTTTGCTCAAGAGTCCGATGGCGATGAACGAGCGCGGACTCGTGCTCGGCGGTCATTTCCTGTTCTCCGACGAGGTCGCGATGAGCGGGAGAGGCTTCACCGCCTATGAGAACGACATCATGCGCTATGCCTCCTCGGTGCCTGAGGCAGTGGCGATGCTCGAGGAATGCCCGCGCGTCGGAGCCTTCGCGTTCCTGGTCTCCGACGGGAAGACCGGCGAGGCAGCCGCGGTGGAGTGCATGGGCGATCGTACCGGAGTCCGCTACCTGGACGATGGGTTTCTAGTGCAATCGAACGTGTGCACGTCCGCGCCCGAAGTCGAGAGCCTCGATCTG